>DASXYQ010000340.1:0-12093 GCA_036502445.1 Roseiarcus sp.
GCGCGCCGAGACGAAGTCCGCGACAGTGGTCAGATTCTGCGCGCGCGCGAGATCGGCGATGCGCTGCAACAGGCGATGCCCGAAGCCGACGACGAGGATGGGTCCGATATAGATCGGCAGGAAGTCGAGGCCGTGCGCCGACGCCACGCCGACCGAGCCGTAATAGGTCCAGGAAGTGCAATAGACGGCGAGACTGAGCGCGTATACGAGCGTGCGCCGCCGGCCGCGAAGATATTTCCGCCCGCCATTGTCGCCCCACCAGGCGATGAAGAAAAGCAGCAGGACATAGCCGATCGAGACGGCGAAGACAGTGAGCCCGGTCACCGTCGGAGGAGCCGGGCGCCGGCCCACGGAGGCGAAGAGGACCATCGGCTGCCGATGTCCGTCTTCCCACTGCAAGTGGCTCGAGGAATTGGAAAGTTCGACACGAGGTGACTGCCGGTTGCGGTCACGCTATGTCAGGAAAACCATTCGGGCAAGGTCGCCGTTCGACTTGGCGGGTCGAGCCGTTCTCCCGCCGTCGAAGGGAGCGCTGACGCGCTCCCTTCTTGGGACCTCAGGTGTTCTTGTGGCTCTGCTGGCCGGCCTTGACATGCTGCTCGTGCGTCCCGCCGCGCGTGTGTTCGCCCTCCGATCCGGAGTGGGAGCCCGAGCCGCTCGTGTTCTTGTGGCTCTGCTGCCCAGCCTTCACGTGCTGTTCGTGGGTGCCGCCACGGGTGTGTTCACCCTCCGACTTCGACTCGGACTCTGAATGGGACTTTGACCCGGATCCCGAATGGGACGTATTCTTGTGGCTCTGTTCGCCGGCCTTTACGTGTTGCTCATGCGAGCCGCCTTGGGTTCCAGACATTTGATTCTCCTTGTTTCTGGGTGGTCGCAGCGATTTGATCCACGGCCGCTCGAAAAACGCAGCCCGGCGCGATTGAGTTCCGCTCGAGATCAGAAAGCGAGCAAAGGCTACCTTCCCAGAGCCTTGAAAAGACCCGCTATCCTCGACTTGCGCCGTCGCCGCCCAGCCGCTTCAACCAGCTCCGCGCTTGCCGCCGCACATTTGCCGGCGCGGTGCCGCCATACGATGTCCGACTCTTCACCGAATTCTCCACGCCGAGCACGCTGAACGCTTCCGACGTGATGCGCGGCTCGACGGCCTGCATCTCCGCGAGCGTCAGCTTCTCCAGCGCGACCTCGCGGGTCGAAGCCAGCCCCACGATCCGCCCCGTCACGTGATGCGCCTCCCGGAACGGCATCCCGAGCTTGCGCACCAGCCAGTCCGCGAGATCGGTGGCCGTGGCGTAGCCCGCGCCCGCCGCGGCCTTCATGCGTTTGCCGTCGGTCGTCAGGTCGCGAACCATTCCCGTCATCGCGGCCAGACACAGTGACAGCGTCTGCAGGGCGTCGAACGCGCCTTCCTTGTCCTCTTGCATGTCCTTGGAATAGGCGAGCGGCAGGCTCTTCATCACCGTGAGCAGCCCCACCAGCGCCCCGACCACGCGGCCCGTCTTGCCGCGCACGAGTTCGGCGGCGTCGGGATTGCGCTTTTGCGGCATGATCGAGGAGCCGGTCGAAAACGCGTCGGACAGCCGGACGAAGCCGAATTGCGGCGTCGTCCAGAGCACCAGTTCTTCGGCGAAGCGCGAGAGGTGCGTCGCTGAGATCGCCGCCGCGGCGAGCGTCTCCAGCACGAAATCGCGATCGGCGACGCTGTCGAGCGAATTGGCGGTGGGGCGGTCGAAGCCAAGCGCCGTCGCGGTCATCTGGCGATCGATCGGAAACGACGTGCCCGCCAGCGCGGCGGCGCCGAGCGGGCATTCGTTCAGCCGCTTGCGGGCGTCCGCGAGGCGGCCTCGGTCGCGTCCGAGCATCTCGACATAGGCGAGCAAGTGGTGGCCGAAGGTGACGGGTTGCGCGGATTGCAGATGCGTGAAGCCGGGCATCACGAGCTCGGCCGCCTCGAGCGCGCGTTCGCAGAGCGCGCGTTGCAGTTCCGCCATCTGCCCGTCGAGGGCGTCGATCGTGTCGCGCACCCAGAGCCGGAAATCGGTGGCGATCTGATCGTTGCGCGAACGGGCGGTGTGCAGCCGTCCCGCCGCGGCGCCGACGAGATCGGCGAGCCGGCTCTCCACGTTCATGTGAATGTCCTCGAGAGCGCGTGAGAACGGGAATTCGCCCGCCTCGATTTCGCCCTTGACTTGGTCCAGTCCTCCGGCGATGGCGTCGGCGTCGGAGCGCTCGACGATGCCCTGTTTGGCGAGCATGGCGACGTGGGCCTTCGACCCCGCGATGTCCTGCGCCGCGAGCTTGCGGTCGAAATCGATGGAGGCGTTGATTTCCTCCATGATTTCGGCGGGGCCAGTGGCGAAGCGTCCGCCCCACATCTTGTTGCTCATGTTTCACAAGCCCTGGATTACGGAATGAGCGTGAAGAAATCGATGCTGCGCCGAACTCTGCCGGTTCTCGCGCCTCTCGCGCTCGTGGTCGCCGCCGGGCTATACTGGAAGCTGAACGCGCCCGGCAAGGTCGAGGCCGAGTGTTCGGCCGCATCGAAGGCGACCGCCGCGAAGCTGGCGCCGCTCGCGAAGGGCGAAATCGCGGCGCTCGCGGTCGACGCGAAGCCGCGTCCCGCTCTCGACCTAGCCTTCAACGCGCCCGACGGCAAGAAGGTGACGCTCGCCGATTTCAAAGGCCGCGCGCTGCTGGTCAATCTGTGGGCGACCTGGTGCGTCCCATGCCGCGCCGAAATGCCGGCGCTCGACCGCTTGCAGGCAAAGGACGGCGGCCCGGATTTCGAGGTCGTCGCGATCAATGTCGATACGGCGCGGCTCGAACGCGCGCCGGCGTTTCTCGACGGAATCGGCGTCAGGAACCTGACGCGCTACGCCGATCCGAGCGCGGACGCGTTCGAGACGTTGCGGCTGGCCGGCAAGGCGCTGGGGCTGCCGACCAGCCTCCTGATCGACAAGGACGGCTGCGAAGTCGGCGTCGTCGCAGGACCGGCGGATTGGGACAAGCCGGACGCCGTCGCGGCGGTCGCGGCGCTCAAGGGCGGGTGAGGGGCGGGCCAAAGCAACCCCGACCCGAAACTCCTTCGGCGCGTTGGACGCGCCCTTGCGACAATGCTACTTGGGAGTCGTCGGTCACCCCTTGCCCGGGCAACTCAATATTCGCAGCGACGAGCGTTCGAAATCGCCCGAAGGCTGGCCGCGCATCTCGGCGCGACCACGACACAAGTCGTGGTCGACGCGCTGAAGCTCTACGGCGCTGGCGCCGAGCAGCAAGACGATGCCCGAACAGGTCGAGGCCGATTGGCGGATATTGCGACGGATGATCGAGGACGCCAACCGCGACCGGCCGGCCGGCAAGTCGGGCGATCATGCGGATCTCTGCGATGATTTCGGCGCGCCGAGAGGATCGCCATCGATGCGTCCGCTCTGCTCGCAGTCAGGCCATCGCGCGCAGCTGAATTTCGTCGATTGCCTGGCGTACGCCATCGCCAAGGTCGCCGATCTACCGCTGCTTTATAAGGGCGACGACTTCGTTCACACCGACATCGCGGCCGCGCATCGTTCGTAGACGGCAGGCGGTGTGTCGTCTTCGAGAGCTAGATCTAGACTAGAAGTTGTCGTCTGATCTCAGGGAATCGCGGCGCGCGCGAATCATTCGATCGTATGCATTCGTATTTCCTCATGTTAACGTGGGAATCAGGGGAAAAGCAGCCGGAAGACGCTTCCAGGCGACATCCGGATCGAGACGAAGCTCGCGGGGCGGGTTCGCACGACTAGGCGCGCCACGATAAACGGTATGCGATAGAGGGGGCTCCAGATGACTGATCAGCAAGACAAGGCAATTATCGACGAGGACGTAAGGGTTCTGCACGGCATGGGTTACGCCCAGGAATTGGCGCGACGCATGCACGGATTTTCAAACTTCGCGATCTCCTTCACCATCATCTGCATCCTCGCCGGCGGCATCACGTCGTTCAACGTGGGTTTCTCCACCGGCGGCGCCTTCATGGTGACGGTCGGCTGGGTGATCGGTGGTTTGTTCGCACTCGTCGTCGCCGCCTCCATGGGCCAGATCGCTTCTGCCTATCCGACGGCCGGCGGGCTCTACCATTGGTCGTCGATCCTCGGTGGCCGCGGCTGGGGCTGGATGACCGCGTGGTTCAATCTGCTCGGTCTGATTTTCGTCGTCGCCTCGGTCAACGTCGGCGTCTACACCTTGTTCCGGGATCTCGTGCTCGGCCCGATCACCGGCATGGACGTGTCGGGATTCGGCGTCCCGCACCAGATCGCGGCCGTGACGTTGATCGCGATCACCCAGGCGCTGTTCAATCATTTCGGCATCAGACTGACGACGGCGATGACGGACTTTTCCGGCTACCTGATCTTTGTCGTCTCGATTGTGCTGACGATCGTGTTCCTGATCTACGGCGCGCATCATTTCGACATTGCCGGGATGTTCCACTTCGAGAATTACACCGGCCTGCCCAATGTGACGACGGTGGACGGCAAGGAGGTCGTCGGCGATCCCTGGACCCCGAAGGTCGGGCTCGTCACCGCGTTCCTGATCGGCATTCTCTATCCGCTCTATACGATCACCGGCTTCGATGCTTCCGCGCACACCTCGGAAGAAACCGTCGACGCTCGTCGGGCAGCGCCGCGCGGGATGATCCATTCGGTGTTCTGGTCGCTGCTGTTCGGCCTGTTTCTGGCGTTTTCGTTCGTCACCGCGATTCCCGACTGGGCGGCCGCCGCCAAGGACGGCCCGAACGTATGGTTCAATCTCTTCAACGGCCTGCCTTGCCCGAACTGGCTGCGCAACCTGCTCGCGATCGGGATCGTGCTCGCCAATTACCTCTGCGCATTGGCGGGGGTCACTTCGACCTCGCGGATGATTTATGCATTCTCGCGCGACGGCGGCCTCCCGGCGTCCAGCCTCTGGAAGCACGTCGACGCGATCTATCGCACGCCCGTCGCCGCGATCTGGCTCGCCGCCGCGCTCTCGATCGCCGCGACGCTGTATTCGCCCGCTTTCAGCGCGCTGGCGGCCGGATGCGCGCTGTTCCTCTATATATCCTACGCGATGCCGATCGCCGCGGGAATGTTGGCGGAAGGGAAGAGCTGGACGACCTTCGGGCCGTTCCGCCTCGGCGCGTTGTCCAAACCATTCGCCGTGATCACGATCATTGGCGTCATGGCGCTCGCCTATGGCGGCATCCAGCCGCCGAACGACATTCTGATCAACTATGCGATCGGACTGGTCGTCCTATTGGTCTTGCTGTGGTTTGGAATCGAGAGCCGCCGCTTCAAGGGTCCGCCGATCGGCAGCGCGATCGCGCAGAGGCAGGGCGAGATCGTCGCGGCGGAAAAGGCGCTCGCTGCCGTGTGACACGAACTCCGGCGCCCTCTTGACTGTGGGGGGGCGCACTCACCGCTGCCGCGCCTGCCCCGAAATGAACTGCCGAAACCGCTCGGACTTGCACGCCCCGAACAATTCGGCGGGCGGCCCCTCAGCCTCCACTACGCCCTGATGCAGGAACATCACTCGGCTCGAAACATCGCGGGCGAAGCTCATCTCGTGGGTCACGACCAGCATCGTTCGTCCTTCCTCGGCGAGCGCGCGCATCACGCGCAGCACCTCGCCGACGAGTTCCGGGTCCAGCGCCGAAGTCGGTTCGTCGAACAGCATCACTTTCGGCCGCATCGCGAGCGCGCGTGCGATCGCGGCGCGCTGCTGCTGGCCGCCGGACAAGTGCGAGGGATAATAATCCGCCTTGTCGCCGATCCCGACCTTGTTCAGCAACGCATGCGCCTCCTCGATGCATTGCGCGCGGCGCCGCTTTTGCACATGCACCGGCGCCTCGATCAGATTCTCGAGCACCGTCATGTGCGACCAGAGATTGAAGCTCTGGAGCACCATGCCGAGCTGCGAGCGGATCCGATCGACCTGCCGCCAGTCGCCGGGCTCGGCTTTTCCGTCGCGGCGCTTCCGCATCGCAATGGTCTCGCCGCCGACGGTGACTGTTCCCGCATCGGGGGTCTCCAATAGATTGATGCAACGCAGAAACGTGCTCTTGCCAGAGCCGGAAGCGCCGAGGATCGAGATCACGTCGCCGTCGCGCGCGGTCAGCGAAACGCCCTTCAGCACCTCGAGCGCGCCGAAGCGCTTGCGCATGTCGACCACGGTGATGGCGCAGGGCTCGGTCATGCGGTCCTCATGCGCGACGCGGCCGCAAATGCTTCGACAGCCGGTATTCGATCGTCAGGAAGGCGCGCGCGATCAGGAAGTTGAGCACGAAATAGATCGCGCCCGCGACCAGCAGCGGCGTGTAGGTGACGAGCGTGTCGTTGCGGATCTTGAGCGCGACGCTCATCATGTCCCACAGCGTCACCAGCGAGACCAGCGCCGTCGCCTTGGTCATCGAAATGACCTCGGTGGAATAGGCGGGCAGGGCCTGCCGCAGCGCGATCGGGAAAATGACGCGACGGAACAGGCGGAAACCAGACATGCCGCAGGCCTTCGCGGCCTCGACCTGGCCGTTCGGCACGGCCGCCAGCGCGCCGCGGAAGATCTCGCTGGTGTACGCCGCCGTGCACAGCGCCAGCGAGAGCACCGCGCAGGGGAACGCGTCGCGCAGCAACGGCCAGACGAAGCTCTGGCGGATGAAAGCGAACGACGACAGGCCGTAATAGATGACGAACAGTTGGACCAGCAGCGGCGAGCCGCGAAAGACAAAGACGTAGCCGCGAGACAGCGCCGCGAACGGCTTCGAGCCGCCGACGCGCATCCAGGTGAGGCCCATCGCGATCACGCCGCCGATCAGGACCGACAGCGCCCACACCTCCAACGTCAACGGCAACGCGGCCATGAGCCGCCAGAAGGTCGCGACGACGAAACCGGGATCCATCGGCTCACCCCTCCATGCGGCGCAGGCCGCGCGTCGCTCGAGCCTCGGCGAAGTCGAAAAAGCGGTTGGAGAAGGTGGTGAGCACGAGATACAGCACGCCGCCGGCGAGATAGAACACGAACGGCTGGCGCGTCGAGCCGGCGGCGACCTGACTGACGCGCATCAGCTCGGCGAGGCCGGTGACGGCGATCAGCGAGGAATCCTTCAGCGCGACCTGCCAGAGATTGCCCAGGCCCGGAACCGCGAAGCGCAGCACTTGCGGCACGATGATGCGGCGAAACATCAATCCACGGGACATGCCGACCGATCGCGCCGCCTCCAGCTCGCCGCGCGCGATCGCCAAATAGGCGCCGCGATAGACCTCCGCCTGATAGGCGCCCGAAATCACGCCGACCGCGAGCGCGCCGGCGGCGAACGACGGCACGCCGAAGAACCCCTCGAACCCCGCGAAATGGAACGCGCCGGTCAATAGCGCCGAGGAGCCGAAATAGACGAAATAGACGACGAGCAGTTCCGGCACGCCGCGGAACACCGCAGCATAGGCGTTGCCCACGGCGCCCGCGATCGTATGGCCGGAAAGCTTCGCCCAGGCGACGCACGACCCGAGTGCGGCGCCGACCGCCATGCCCGCGAACGACACCAGCAAGGTCATCATCGCGCCCTCGATCAGCGCGGGGCCCCAGCCTTTCGGGCCGAATCCGAGCATGTCGAAGACGGTCACCGCCGCGCCGCCCCGTCGGCTCTTCCCCTCCCCGTCCTTACGGGAAGAGGGTAGGGGATGGGGCGCGCGCCGCCTCCGGTCCGCGCCTCCCCGTTAGAAACGGGAGGGGAGAGCCGAGCGCCGAGCGTCGCTACGGCCGCCCTCACGGCGTCGTGTCGATCTTGAACCACTTGAGGCTGTATTTCTTCACCGAGCCATCCGCGAAGGCGGCGGCGAGCGCGACGTCGAATTTCTCGGTCAGATCTTTGTCGGACTTGCGGATGCCCATGCCCGCGCCGACGCCGAAGTCGCCGCCGGTGAATTGCGGCCCGACGAACTGGTAGTCCGCCGCGTCCGGCTTCTCCAGCACCGAAACCAGGGTTGGCTGGTCGTCGAGTTCGGCGTCGATGCGGCCGGATTTCAGGTCGAGGTCGCGCTCGTCGGTGGTCTTGTATTCCTTGATCGTGGCGACGTCCTTGAAATGCTTGTCGAGGAAGGTCGCATGCGTGGTCGAGACCTGCACGCCAATCGTCTTGCCCTTGAACGCCGCGCGCAGCGTCGCGATCGCGGCGTCGCCGTCTTTGGCGTCCTTGGTCAGGTTGATGACCTTGCCCTGGTCGGGCAGCTTGGCGAGCGGGCCGGACTTCGCCGCGACGAAAGCGGCGGGAGTGGCGGTATACGGATTGGTGAAGTCGATCGACTTCTTCCGCTCCTCGGTGATCGACATGCCATCCATGATTACGTCGAACTTCCCGGCCTGCAGGCCGGGAATCATGCCGTCCCAATCCTGCGCGATGATCTTGCACTCCACTTTCATGCGCGCGCAGAGATCCATCACGAGATCCGGCTCGAAGCCGACGATCTTGCCGCTGGGATCGGTGAGGTTGTAGGGCTCGTAGGCGCCCTCCATGCCGATCACGACGGTCTTCCAGTCCTTGGCCTGCGCGAGCGAGGCCCAGACGAGCGAGACGGCCGCGAGGCCGATGGCGAGTTTGGTTTTCATACTATTTCCTTCCCCTGATATGCCTGCACAATGCAATTGCGGCGCCGCGGATCCGAGTTAAGACCGGTTCTCACGTTGTTGTAAATTGCGAGTTTGATCGAACACAAGACCTCCCGGCGTCCGCGCTTCTCGATCGGCGCTATCCGATGCGCCAGCCTTCCCGACGGGATCGGTAAGGTGCGCGCGGGGAGGGGGCGATCGGCCGCCGTACGCCAATCAGGACCAACCGCGGCCGTCGCGATGCGCCCGGCGAGCAAGCGCGGCGGCCACTGCCGCCGCGCCTGTTCTCACGCCGCTTTCGCGTCGAGAAAACCGCCGGATTGCCGACGCCAGAGGGCGGCGTAAATGTCGTCCCGAGCCAGCAGTTCGCGGTGCGTGCCGGTTTCCACGATCCGTCCTTCGTCGAGCACGATCAAGCGGTCCATCGCCGCGATCGTCGAAAGACGATGCGCGATCGCGATCACGGTCTTGCCCTCCATCAGTGTGCGCAGGCTCTCCTGGATCGCCGCCTCGACCTCGGAGTCGAGCGCGGAGGTCGCCTCGTCGAGCACCAGGATCGGCGCGTTCTTGAGCAGCACGCGTGCGATCGCGATGCGTTGCCGCTGGCCGCCGGATAGCTTGACGCCGCGTTCGCCGACCAGCGTATCGTAGCCTCTGCGCCCCTCGGGATCGCTCAGCCCGATCACGAAGCCGTGCGCGTGGGCCTGCCGCGACGCTGCAATCATCGCGGCGTCCGACGCCCCGGGCCGGCCATAGCGGATGTTCTCGGCGATCGAGCGGTGCAGCAGCGAGGTGTCCTGCGTGACCATGCCGATCTGTTGTCGCAAACTGTCTTGCGTCGCCGCCGCGATATCCTGCCCGTCGATCAGGATGCCACCGCCCTCGACGTCGTAGAAGCGCAAGAGGAGGTTGACCAGCGTCGACTTGCCGGCGCCGGAGCGCCCGACCAGGCCGACCTTTTCGCCCGGCGCGATCGAGAGCGAAAGATTCTCGATCACGCCGGCGCCCTTGCCATAGTGGAAGCGCACGTTCTCGAACCGGATCGCGCCGCGCGAAGCGACGAGCGCGCGCGCCTCCGTCCGGTCGACCAGGGCGCGTGGCCGCGCGATCGTCCGCATGCCTTCCTGCACCTGTCCGACATTGTCGAATATGCTGATCGACGTCCACATGACAAAACCGGACATGGTGACGACGCGATGCGCGAGTCCCGCCGCGACCGCGACGTTGCCGAGAGTGACGGCTCCTCGCGACCACAGCCAGACGGCGAGGCTCCCCACCGAGACCAGCAGCATGCTGTTGCTGCTCGAGACGGTGAGATTGAGCAACGTGATCAGCCGGGTCTGGCGGTGAAACGCCCCCGTGTGATCGAGGAGCGCCTCGCGCGCATGCTGGTCCTCGCGTTCGAGGTGAGCAAACAGCTTGACCGTCTGGATGTTCGCGTAGCTGTCGACGATGCGGCCGGTCAACGTTGCGCGCCTATGCGCGAGTTCCTGCGATCGCCGACGAATCCTCGGAATGAAATAGGCCAGCGTCGCGAGATAGCTCGCGATCCAGAGCGCCAGCGGACACGCCAGCCGCCAGTCGGTCGCGGTGAAGATGACCAGCGCGCTGATCGCGAAAACCGCGACGAACCAGAGCCCGTCGATCACCTGCACCACCGACTCGCGGAGCGAGGCGGCGGCCTGAATGATGTTCGAGGCGATGCGGCCTGCGAAGTCGTTGGCGAAATAGGTCAGGGATTGACGCAAGAGATAGCGATGCGTCTGCCAGCGGATGAGGTTGGTCATCCCCGGAGCGATCGCCTGCTGCGTCAGGAGATCATGCGTGAAGTTGGCGAGCGGACGGCCGATGAGAATCAGCAGCCCGATGGCCAGGAATTCGCCGCCGTGTTCGCGGAGCAATCTGTCCGGGCTCGTCGAGCGCAATGTGTCGACGAGGGCGCCGACGAAGCGCAGGATCGACACTTCGATCAACGCAACGACCAGGCCGATCGCCATCAGTGCGACGAGGAACGGCCAGACCTGCCGGCAATAGCGTTCGTAGTAGCCGAACAGGCTCGCGGGCGGCATGCTTTCGTCGTGCTCGCGAAACGGATCGATGCGGGTTTCGAAGAAGCGGAACATGAGAAGTTGTCCTGTAGGAAACGGGGCCGAGGCCGGATTTCCGCGTAAACGGTGAGAGAGCGCACGCGACTGGCGGCGCGGGTTGGGAAAGCAAACGCCTCTCGAAGACGCGGCAGCGCCGAAATCGAGCCGTTTCAAGGACCCGTGAGACGGCTCAGAAGGCGCTGGACCAACGGCGGTGCACGCCTTGCGTACTGAACCCGGCGCGGAGGTGAGCCGGCAGAGAGGATCGCAGGTTGGTTTCGATGAACTTCATTCCCGCCTCCCTTATGCCCGAGCGCGACCAATGTCCGCGGGCCGAAGTCATCCGCGAACGCTGCGTCGCATAGACTATTCCAGAGTTGCAATCAGCCCCTCGCGGCGCTTGCGATGCATTTTCGTAGGCCGGTGTTGCAACGATGTGACAGCCTGTCACGCCGATCGCAATGCCCGTTTCGCCCAAGCGAGCCCTTGCTCGAGCCGATCGTTGCCCCAAAAGACTTCGCCGTCGCGGGTTGCGAGGCAGGGCGCTCCGGGGAGTCCCAAAGACTTGGCGATCGCGCATTCCATCTTGAGCCGGTCCTTGACGGCGCCCTGATCGGCGAGCGCGAGCGTCGCCCCGGGATCGGCGCCGACGGCCTCCAGCAGCCTCGCCATCAGATTGCGATCCGAGATCGTCTCGCCAGCGCCGAACTCGGCGCGATAGACCGCCTTCGAGAACGCCGCGCGCGCCTCGCCCTCGAGCGCGATCGCGATCCGCGCCGCGACCAGGCTATCCTGCGGAAAAGGTTGCGGAGGTTTGAGCGGCAGATCCAGCGAATCGCAGATGCGCCGCATGTCGCGCCACATATAGCCGCCCTTGACGGGGTAGATGTTGAACGGCGAATCCCGCCAGCCGAAGTCAGCGAATATCGGCCCGAGCAGGAATGGGCGCCAGCCGATCGTGACCTCCTGCGCGGCGGCGAGCGCCTCGATGCGCATCGCCGCGGGGTAGGAATAGGTGCTCGCGAATTCGTACCAGAAATCGACGTCGGCCATTGCGCGCTCCCCACTGCGCTCAACTTGGCACAATCCCCGAGCCGCACGAAAGCCCTCCCGGCGTGAGGGTCGAGGCGCGTTGCGCGCGGTCGCGGCGACGAGCAAGCCCGCACTGGCGAGCGTCAAAAAAACGACCGCTTTCGCCGAGGCGGAAGCGGCCGAGCAGACAGGTCAACAAAATGCCGCGCCCGCCGGGTGGGCTTCGCCGTGACGGCGGGCGCGATGAAAAGAGGATTACTTCGGCGCCTCGGCTGGGGCTGCCTCTTTCTTCATCATCGTGTGGTGGTGGCGGTGCACCACGTGGTGATAGTGATGATGATGGTGAACCTTAGGAGCCATGGGC
>DASXYQ010000341.1:0-2671 GCA_036502445.1 Roseiarcus sp.
ATAGGCCTTCGCGTCCTCGGGCGCCTTGCGGTCGAGCAACGGCGTCATCAGGCCCTTGTGCAATTCCGTGCCGACGAAACAGAGCCATTGTTGCAGCCGCGCCCGGCCGATCGCGTCCGACGCCAACGGCGCCAAGCCGGCGGCGGGGACACGATCGGCGATGAATTGCAGGATTGCGGCGTTCTCGGTCAGCACTTCGCCGTCGTCGGTGCGCAGCGCAGGCACCAGGCCGAGCGGGTTGACGGCGAAATAGTCCTCGCCGGTCGCGAGCACTTTCTTGTTGGCGGGATCGATCTCGATCATGTTGACCGTTCCGCCGGCCTCGGCGAGCGCGATTCGGGTGGCCATGGAACAGGCGAGCGGCGAGAAATAAAAGTCCATGCTTTCCTCCTTTGACTTTTATACTATTTCGCATATAAAGGGGCCAACAATTAAATTCGAGATGGTACAAAAAAAATTGAACGGTCCTCCGCCTTCGCCGCGCCCGCGAGGGCGTCCGCGCGCCTATCGGCCGGAGCTCGCGCTGGCGCAGGCCAGGGATGCGTTCTGGCGCGACGGCTTCGCCGCGACTTCGCTCGACGATCTGAGCGCGGCGACCGGCATGAACCGGCCGAGCCTCTACGCCGCCTTCGGCGACAAGCAGGCGCTCTATGTCAAGGCCTATGCGAGCTATCGCGCGGAAGTGCGCGAGACCTTTCGCCCGATCTTCCGCGCCGAGGCGCCGTTGCGCGACAAGCTCCGCCGAATTCTCGTCGCCGCGCTCGACCTCTATTCCTCGGGCGAAGCGGGGCCGCGCGGGTGTTTCACGGTGCTGACCGCATCCTCCGACGTCGTCGCCGATCCCGAAATACGCGCGCTCGTCGTCGAAGCCTTGACCAGCATCGACGAGGGGTTCGCGAGATTGTTCGCCGCGGCGATCGAGAGCGGCGAGCTTCCCGGCGACGCCGACCCCGTGCGCCTCGCGCACATGGCCGGCGCGACGGTCCACAGCCTCTCGGTCCGCGCCCGGGCCGGGATCGCGCGCCGCGACCTCGAGAGGCTGATCGAAGACGCGGTCGTGACCATCCTCGGACCTGCAAGCGCCGACCCGTCACGCGGGAAGAGGAAGGCTCAGGGCCTGTCGGGGAAATAACCGCCCGTTGCTCGATTGCTTATCTACTGACAATTTCTTCGGCTGAAGCGATGCCCCCTTGCCAAGCCGTCCCATCGCTCTACGATTGCGCGCATGAGCAAAGAGAAAAAGCCGCTTCTGACAGTCAGCTTCGTCAGCCAGAAGGGCGGGGTCGGCAAGAGCACGCTCGCCCGGTTGTTCGCGGTCGGCGCCGCGCATCGCGGGCATCGAACGCTGCTGGCCGATTTCGATCTCGAGCAGCTCACCTGCGTCGAATGGAACGCGCTGCGGCTGAAGAACGCGGTCGAGCCCGACATCGACGCCCGCGCGTTCAAGAGCCTGAAGAAGCTGCGCAAGAGCGAGGAGGCGATGGAATACATCGTCGTCGACACCCGCGGCCTCGCCGATTCTCTGTCGCAGGAAATTGCCGAGGACAGCGACGTCGTGTTCCTCCCCACGGGCACCTCGGGCGACGATCTGCGCCCCACCCTCGCGCTGGCGCGCAAACTCGCCAGGCACGGCGCCGAAGGTCGGCTGGTGCTGGTGCTGTCGAAGATCGGACGCTCCGAGACGCAGCTGGCTCACGCCGTGGCGACGATCCAGGAGTCCGGGTTCGATCTGCTCGCCGAGCACTGGCCGCTGCGCGACGGCTTCCAGACCGATCTCGACGCCGGCCGGGCGGGGCGAGAATCGCGCAATCCCTACTTGCGCGAGACCGCCGAGCGAATGGAGGCGGCCCTCTTCAAGCGGGCGGCCGCAGCGACGTCGCGAAGCTGACAGCTCCCGCAAGAGCGGGCAAGGGGCTTCTTCCCTTCTCCCGCTCTTGCGGGAGAAGGTGGCGCCATAGGGCGTCGGAGACGCCCGTCTTTCGACGGGCTATCGCGCCGGACGAGGGTCAGCCCACGATCTCGTTGCCCGCGAAGAACTGCGCGATCTCGAACGCCGCGGTTTCCGGCGCATCGGAGCCGTGCACGGAATTCTCGCCCATCGACAGCGCGAAGTCCTTGCGGATGGTGCCGGGGTCGGCCTTCGCCGGATTGGTCGCGCCCATCACTTCGCGATATTTGAGGATCGCATTCTCGCCTTCGAGCACCTGAACGACGACCGGCGCCGCGGTCATCATCTCGACGAGTTCGCCGAAGAAAGGACGCTCCTTATGGACGGCGTAAAAAGTCTCGGCCTGCGCCCGCGTCATCTGGAGACGTTTCTGCGCAACGATCCTGAGGCCGGCGGCCTCGATCCGAGCATTGACGGCGCCGGTCAGATTGCGCCTGACGACGTCGGGCTTGAGAATGGAGAAAGTCCGTTCGAGAGCCATGCGCGCTTTCATCGTGGTGGGTTCGGTGGGGATGCGCCGCGCTTATAATGGCCCGCCCGCGCGACGACAAGGCTCACGGCGGGAGGAAGAGGGATCATGATCGAGGTGACGCGACAGGCCGGCGACGATCCGCTGACGTTCGATGTCGTCGTTCGCGAGGACGACGAGGAGAGCCGGCATCGGGTGACGCTCGCGGCCGACTATTTCGCGCGCCTCGCGCCGGGAGAGGCGCCGGAGCGCTG
>DASXYQ010000342.1:0-5107 GCA_036502445.1 Roseiarcus sp.
CACACCGCGAAGGACACTTGATCTTCCAAGTCGGGGGTTCCGACGGAAGCATCGGCGTCGCGGACAGAACTTGTCCGCTTACGATGGCCTCGTTCGTCGCCGTGAGCCCGTGGGAACCGCACAATTTCGTCCCTCGCGACCTCGACGCCGGCGCGCTCTTCTTCGTGCTCTACGTAGACCCGGAATGGTTCGCGCCGGGCGGCGCCGGGGACCCGTTGCGCCTTCGCTTCGGCCGCCCGCTGAACTATCGGACCGCCGCGCTCGACCGCCAGATTCGGCGCACGGCGGCGATGGTTTACGCCGCGCATTCGCTTTCCGCCCTCGACCTCGAGCTCCGTGCGCTCATCGAGGCCTGCTACGACGAAACCTGGCGGCGGGCGCCCGACCCCGCGGGCCGCCCCTTCTTCGAGGGGGCTACCGACTTCCGTGTGCGCAAGTCGATCCGCCTCATTCAGCAGGGCTTGGGCGCCGACATCGAACTCGACCATGTCGCCAGGGAGGCGGGGCTGTCCCGCCCGCATTTCTACAAGCTGTTCCGAACGCAGACCGGGGTCACGCCGAACCTCTACCTCAATACGCTGTTGATGGAGCGTGCGATCGACACGTTGGTGGGTAGCGAGAAGCCCGTCGCGGACATCGGCTTCGATCTCGGTTTTTCCTCGCAGAGCGGCTTCACTCGGTTTTTCGCCGCCAACGTCGGCATGGCGCCGACCGATTACCGCCGCGCTGCGCAGGTGCTGTAGCCTCCCTCCCCGGTCTCACACAATCGGGCTCTTCTGCTGCGCCATGGCGACTCCACGACGTCATGCCGAAGGCGCGGTTCTCGGCGGAAGCGCGTGAAAAGATACTGACGATCAAGAGCGCGACGCCGAGACGCGCTACAAATGACGTTTGGCGAGCCGGTCACGACGCGCCATCGGGAGGACGGACGCAAGTAATGGTAAGGGCCCGGAGATCATCGCGGCGAAGGACGGCGGCGCCGGAAAGCCCGATGCCGAGCGATCGCGCATGACCCGATTCATCGAACGATATCCCCTGGGGGCGCTGCTCATCCTCGCCGTCGTCGTCGCGGCGCTCTGGCTGATTTTCGCAGTCTGGCCGCCGGGGCTGGAGGCGGTCGTCGGCAAGAAGAAGCTGTTTCTCAACGCTACGTTCAACGGGATCACGCTCGGCGGCCTCTATTTCCTCGTCGCCAGCGGCTTCACGCTAATCTTCGGCCTGTTGCGCAATGTCAATCTCGCACATGGCTCGATCTATCTCCTGGGCGGGTATTTCGGCTACTTGACGGTCGATGCGACCGGCTCGTGGCTCCTGAGCTTCGTCGTGGCTTTTATCGTCGCCGCCCTCGTCGGCGTCGTCTTGCAGGTCGCGGTCTTCCGGAGCATGGAAGGACAGGACATTCGCCAAACGCTCGTGACGATCGGCATTTCGATTGTGCTGGCCGACCTGATGCTGTGGGGCTTCGGCGGAAATTCTTGGCAGATACAGACGCCCGTCTGGCTGCGCGGGCCGATGGAGCTTCCTTTCGTCACAGCCGTCAAGTCTTCCGGCGAAGCTGTCTATCTCACTTATCCGATCGTGCGCCTTGTCATCCTGGCCGCTTCCGTCGTGATCGGCCTCGCGATGTGGCTCGTCCTCAATCGCACTCGCCTCGGCATGATAGTGCGCGCCGGCGTCGACGATCGCGATATGCTCTCCGCGATGGGCGTGCGCATTCAACTCGTCTTTGTGATCGTGTTTGCTTTCGGAGCGGGTCTGGCGGGGATGGCGGGTGTTGTCGGCGGAACGTTCCAGTCGCTCTCCCCGGGCGAAGACACTCGGTTTCTGCTCGCATCGCTGATCGTCGTCATCGTCGGCGGGATGGGATCGATCCCGGGCGCGGCGCTCGGCGCCATCATTGTCGGGCTCGCCGAGCAGATCGGGTTGGCTTACTTCCCGACCTACGCGATCGTTCTGACGTTTCTGATCATGGTGCTCGTGCTGGCGGTCCGGCCGCAGGGCCTGTTGGCGAGGCGCTGACCCATGGCGCTGGCCGAAAGCTCGACCAGAAGCGCTGCCGGCGCGGCCCCGGCAGAATGGTTCCAGCGCATCCATCCGCTCATGGCGTTTGCCGCCGTCGTGCTCCTCATCATGCCGGCGATCGCCAACGAGTTCGTGCTGTTCCAGATCTTCGCCTGGTCGTTCATTCTCGGAACGATCGCGCTGAGCCTGATGTTCCTGGCCGGCTACGGCGGCATGGTGAGTCTCGCGCAGATGACGATCGCAGGCTTCGCCGGATACATGGTTGCGATCTTCGGCGTGAACGGGGTGCCGGCGATCAGCATCGGCTGGTCGTGGTGGCTCGCGTTGCCAATGGCGTTGTTCCTGGCGCTGATCTTCGGCGCGATCGTCGGCGCGCTGGCGGTTCGAACGGAAGGCATTTACACGATCATGATCACGTTGGCGATCGCGTCGGCCTTCTTCTACTTCACCAACGAGAATTACGCGATCTTCAACGGCCACACCGGCATCAACAGCATTCCGACGCCCCAAGTTCTCGGGGTCGATTGGCGAACGCCGATAGCGTTCTACTACTTGACGCTCGGCGTCGCGGCGCTTTCGTATTGGGCGGTCGACTATATCGCGCGGGCGCCGTTCGGGCTCGCGCTACAGGGGATTCGCGACAACCCGCGCCGCATGGCGGCGCTCGGATTCAACGTCTACGCCCATCGCGTCGCCGCCTATGTCTTCGCCGCACTGGTCGCCGGGCTCGGAGGCGTGCTGCTCGCGTGGAGCAACGGCGAAATCGCGCCCGGGACGGTCAGCGTGTCGGCGGCGATCGACATCCTCATCATCGCGGTCGTCGGAGGGATCGCCAATCCGATCGGACCTTTCATCGGCGCCCTGATCTATGCGGTCCTGAAGACGTTTGCTCTCGATGCGCTGGTGAGCCTCGGCCTCGACGGCAACCGATTCCGGATGCTGATCGGGCTCGGCTTCCTCGCCATCGTCTTCTTCTCGCCCGACGGCGTCATCGGCCTTTGGGAGCGATGGCGCCGTCGCGGGGCGAGCTCCGTCAATGCGAGCCGGGGGGCCGGCGGCCATGGATAGCGTCGCTCAACGCCTCTCCGCCGTCGGAACTGGCAACGCGCTCGAACTGCGCGGCGTGACGCGGCTGTTCGGCGCGCTCGCCGCGCTCACCGACGTGACGCTGTCGGTGCGGCCGGGCGAGCGCCGCGCTGTGCTCGGCTCCAACGGGGCCGGAAAGACGACGCTGTTCAACTGCATCACGGGAGATTTTCTACCGAGCTCGGGCACGATCCGCTTTTTCGGCGAGGACGTCACCGCCTTCCCGCCCTATGAGCGCATCCGGCGCGGCCTGCGCCGCACCTACCAGATCTCCGCCCTCTTCCCCGGTCTCTCGGTCCTCGACAACGTGTATCTGGCCTGCCGCGGCGTCTCGCGCGGGCGCTTTTCGATGATCCGCCCACGTGCCGACGATGCGCTGGTCCATTCAGCGGAAAACCTCGTCCAGGCCGTGCACCTGAGCGCGATCAAGGACCGGCCGGTCGCCGAACTCGCCCACGGACAGCAGCGCCAGCTCGAAATCGCGCTCGCGCTCGCCGGCGCCCCTCGCTTCATCTTGTTCGACGAACCCGCCGCCGGCCTCTCGCCGACCGAGCGCTCCGAACTGGTCGAGATCCTCGGCGCTTTGCCAGCGCATATCGGCTACATCATCATCGAGCACGACATGGATGTCGCGCTTCGCGTCGTCGAAAGCGTCACGATGATGCACAACGGCCGCATCTTCAAGGAAGGCGCGCCCGCGGAGATCGAATCCGACCCCGAGGTTCAGGAGCTTTATCTGGGAGGCGGGCATGGCTGAGCCGCGCCGTTCGCAACCGAACGCCGTTCTCCAGATCAGCGGACTGAACGTCTATTACGGGCGCTCGCATGCACTGCAAGGCGTCGACCTCACGTTGGAGCATGGGGTCCTGTCGGTGGTCGGGCGCAACGGCATGGGCAAGACCACGCTCTGCAAGACGATCATGGGCCTGGTGCGGGCCTCCAGCGGCTCGATCAGAATGAACGGCCAGGACCTGACGAGCCTGCAGGCCGCCCAGATCGCGCGGCTCGGGATCGGCTACGTTCCGCAAGGACGCCGACTCTGGCGCTCGCTCAGCGTCGACGAGCATCTGCGCCTGAGCACAGGCGGGCGGCGCGGCGGCTGGAGCATCGAGCGCGTCTACAATACGTTTCCGCGTCTGGCGGAACGCAAGAACAACGGCGGCGGCCAGCTCTCGGGCGGCGAGCAGCAGATGCTCGCTATCGCGCGCGCGTTGCTGACCAATCCACGATTGCTCGTCATGGACGAGCCGACCGAGGGCCTTGCGCCGGTCATCGTCTCCCAGGTCGAGGAGATGCTGGTCAAGCTCGGCGAGGAAGGCGACATCGCGATCCTCGTGATCGAGCAGAACATCGGCGTCGCGACTTCGGTGTCCGATGAGGTCGCGATCATGGTCAATGGCCGGATCAACCGCATCATCGACTCCCACCGCCTCGCGGCGGACCGCGAATTGCAACAGCGCCTGCTCGGCGTCGGGCGCCATTCCGATGCCGAGCCGGAGGCCGAGATCGCGGCGCCACGCGGCGCGGCGCAGGCGCCCGCGCCGCCGGCGAACTCCGGCCCGGTGCGCATCTACATCTCCAACCCGGTCCTGCCGACCCGCTGGTCGCAGCCGGTCCCCGCCGCGCGCATCGAAGCGGCCGCGCGCACGCTTTCGACCGGCTTGACCCGGATCGACGGGGCCTCGCGCCGGCGATTTTCGCCCCCATCGGTTTTATCCAGCGGCCCTCCTGCGGTCCTCGTCGTCGGCACGCTCGACACCAAGGGTCCGGAACTGCGTTTCATCCGCGATCTCGTCAAGGCGAGCGGCCTTCGCACCCGGCTGGTCGACGTCTCCACCAGCGGCAAGCCTGCGACAGCGGACGTGACGGCGCAGGAAATCGCGCTCAATCATGGGCGCGGCGGCGCGGCCGTGTTCGGGGCCGATCGCGGCACCTCCGTCACCGCGATGGCGGACGCTTTCACCAATTGGCTGCGCCGGCAAAGCAACGTCGCTGGCAT
>DASXYQ010000343.1:0-2367 GCA_036502445.1 Roseiarcus sp.
CACGATCCAGACGCTTCAGGAAAAGATGATCGAAGGCATGGTGGCCAACGGCTATGAACGTGAGTTCGCCGAGCGCTGCTTTCATCAGATCGAGGGGTTCGGCGAATATGGCTTTCCCGAGAGCCATGCGGCGAGCTTCGCGCTCCTCGTCTATGCGTCCTGCTGGATGAAATGCCGTTACCCGGATGTCTTCGTCGCGGCGATGCTGAACGCCCAGCCGCTTGGCTTCTACGCGCCCGCCCAGCTCGTGCGCGATGCGCGCGAGCATGGGGTCGAAGTGCGCGAAGTCGATGTGAGCCTGTCTGATTGGGATTGCACGCTGGAGTCTCTCGCTCCCGCTACGGGCGAGGACGAACCCTCATCCGGCGCCATAGGGCGTTCGGAAGAACGCCCGTCTTTCGACGAGCTACGGCGCCACCCCCGGGTCAAAAGCCCGGGGGGAGAAGGAATCCATCCCCGTCACGCCGAGATGGCGCAGCACATCCGAACAACGCATGCGGTGCGCTTGGGATTCAGGCAGATCGCTGGGCTCAAGAAGAATGACATGCTCGAACTCGTGAGACATCGCGGCCATGGCTACGATTCGGTGCGCGACTTGTGGCTTCGCAGCGGGTTGAGTTCGACAGTGTTGGAGCGACTCGCCGACGCCGACGCCTTCCGCTCGCTCGGGCTCGATCGGCGCCAAGCCTTGTGGGCGGTGCGCGCCCTCGATCGAGTGGGCGACCAGGACGATCTGCCTCTCTTCGCAAGCCGGCCGGAGCGCGAGACGGAGCCCGACATGCGCCTGCCGCCGATGCCGCTTGGCGCGCATGTGATCGAGGATTATCGGCGCCTGTCCTTGTCGCTCAAGGCTCATCCGGCTTCGTTCATGCGCGCGCGCCTTTCTTCGCGCGGAATCCTGCGTTCTGAGGCGCTGAGCAAGGTCAAGAATGGAGAGCGCGTCATGGTCGCCGGCCTCGTGCTGGTGCGTCAGCGACCGGGCACCGCGAGCGGCGTCATCTTCATGACGCTGGAGGATGAGACCGGGGTCGCCAACATCATTGTATGGCCGAAGGTTTTCGAACGCCTACGCGCGATCGTGCTCGGCGCACGTTTTGTCGCAGTGACCGGCAAGCTGCAGAGCGAGCAAGGCGTCATCCATATCGTCGCTGAACGCATGCACGATCTGACGCCGATGCTTGGACTTCTGTCCGAAGCAGGCCAGACGATCAGTGCTCTCGCGCATGCCGATGAGGTTCGCCGGCCGCAAATGACAATGGCGCAAAAACGCCAGGGTAATCGCTTTGCCGGGCCGCCACGTCTTGACGATTCGCGCCCCAAGCCAAGTCAGCGGACCGAAGCAGTAGGTGTCGTCGAGGCAATGCCCGCCGGACGGAATTTTCGTTGACGTCCTCGAGCCGCGCCGCCGCCCCCGCGACAAAACCGCGCCGTTCGATGCTCTACGCTCTCACGCGCCGTCTCTCGGGATCGTAGAGCGGCTTCAGGAAAGGCTCCGCCGGAACACGTTCGCCGGCGACTTCGAGCGTGTAGTCGCCCGACAACACGAAGTCCGCGTCCACGCCCTCAGCGCGCCTGACGTATCCATAGCCGATCGCCTTGCGCACCGTGTGCCCGTAGCCGCCGCTCGCCAGCCAGCCGACGCGCTCGCCGTTTCGGTAGATTGTCTCGCGACCCAAGAGGATAACCTCGCCTGCCGCTGTAAATCCCGCGAGCAGGCGTGGCAGCGGCGCTGCGCGTTGCGCTTCGAGCGCCGCCCGGCCTCGAAACGGCAGGCTCGAGTTCAGTTTGACGAAATGAGCGAGCCCCGCCACAAGCGGGGAGTGATCAGGGCCGATCTCGGCGCCCCAGGCGCGATAGCCCTTTTCGAGGCGAAGGGTCTCGATCGCCCGATAGCCGGCAAACCTGAGCCCGTACGGCGCGCCCGCGGCGACGATCGCGTCACAGAGGGTCGCCGCGAATTCGACCGGGACATGCAGCTCGTACCCGAGTTCGCCGACATAGGTGATGCGCAGGGCGAGCGCCGGCCCCCCAGCGACCACAAGGTCGCGTGCGGTCGCAAAAGGAAACGCCGCGTTAGAGACGTCGTCGTTCGTCAGCGATCGCAGAATCTCGCGGGACTTCGGACCCATGAGGGCGAGTACGGCGGTTTGCGACGTCGTGTCCACGAACGACGCGTCGGCGCCCGGCGGGATCGAAGAGGAGATCCAGTGGGAATCGTGAGTCGCGAAGCCTGTGCCGGTGACAAGCGAGAAAGAGTCCTTTGCATGGCGGACGATTGTGAGATCGGCTTCGATCCCGCCGGCGTCGTTAAGCAGTTGCGTGTAGATGATCGCATTGTCCTTCTTGTGGACGTCGTTCGCTGCGATC
>DASXYQ010000344.1:0-9265 GCA_036502445.1 Roseiarcus sp.
AGCGTGCCAGATTTGTGGCCATGAGGTTATGATCCTTCTGAAGGAGATGGGAATCAATCTGCGCGCGAAGTCAGCGCAGGTGTAGTTGGACTGCGCCGATCGAAGACAACGCGTAACGATAGCGAGCGCCCTCCTCCGCTGCGACGCCGCAGCCTGCGTCAACTGCGCTCGCGTCTTGGCGCGCCCGGTCACGTCCGATTTGCGCGCGGCGGACTAGGTCGATTTTCGCCACGGCACACGTTCATGCCCTGGCCGGCGAAGGGCGGCATCAGATGGGGGCGCGCGGCGCCCGAATACCAGGTTCGCGTGCTCGACGACCGCGGCCGGCCAGCCGAACCCGGCGCGACCGGAGACCTCTCGATCCGCGGCGTGCGCGGGCTCTCGATCTTCGCCGAATATCTCAACAATGCCGAGGCCACTGCGAAGGCCTTCGACGCTGAGGGTTTCCTGTTGACCGGCGACCGCGTCGGCGTCACGCCCGACAGATCGCTCTATTTCGCCGACCGCGCCAAGGACATGCTCAAGGTGGGCGGGGAGAATGTCTCCGCCGGCGAAATCGAACGCGTCATCCTCACCGTTCCAGGCGTGCGGGAAGTCGCCGTGGTCTGCAAGCAGCACCCGATGCTCGACGAGGTTCCCGTCGCGTTTCTGCTGACCGATGGTCACGAAGACCCGAGCCTTGCCGAACGCGCGATGGCGGCCTGCCGTAGCGCCTTGGCCGGCTTCAAGCATCCGCACGAGGTGCGCATCGTCTCGGAGCTTCCGCGGGCGACCCTGGAGAAGGTGGCCAAGGCGCAGCTGCGGACGATGCTGCGCAGCGAAGTCCGCGACGACACGACAGAGTGAGGGGCCGTTTGAGAACGCGGCTCTCGACGATGGAGGGAGTGTCCGCCGCACCGATGACCGTAGAGGGTCGATGGCGGCCGGCGGCAGACCGCTCGTCGCAGTTCCCGGCGAATACCTCTGACGGGTGATAGCCGACGCTCGGCCACTTTAGCCGGACTTCCTGGTTGCAGGCCGCATGAGAGAGGCGCATATGATCCGACTTTGCAGGCCGAGCGCCGCCGAACCGGCGGGTGGGGGGATTTCAATGACGCCGACGGAGACAGCAGCCGTGCTTCGCTTCGAGCCCCCTGGCCCCGGCTCGTGGGAGCTTGACGCCGTCCACATCCCGCGACCGGTGACACGCTACTTCACCGAGACCCACCCGGACGCGTTCCGGAGCGGCGTTCAAGATTTCGCTCGCTTCTACGGGATGCTGATCGACGGGCTCGAGTACCGGGTTGTCAACGGCTTCTTCTACAAGACCGTGCACCCAGCCGCGCCGGGCGAGATTCCCGGTCGCTTTCAGCGGGCGGAGGAGGTCTTCCGAGGCAAGCTGTGGCGCGAGCAGCTCGAGGAGTGGGACGGGACGGTCAAACCGGCTTCGATCAAGGCTCACCGCGAGCTGCAGGCGGTCGATCCCGACAATCTCGACGATGAAGACCTGATCGCGTATCTGACCCGCTGCCGGCGCCACCATGCGGAAATGATCTCGCAGCACATGCGCTACACCGCCGGCGCCGTTGTCCCGACGGGCGACTTCCTCGCGCATGTCGGAGACTGGACCGGGCTCCCGCCGGCCGAACTACTCGGCCTGATGCGCGGCGCGGCGCCCGTTTCCGCGGGCGCGTCGGCGGAACTCGAGCGGCTGATCGCGGCGATGGCGAAGGATGCGAAAGCCCGCGAGCTTCTCGCCTCGAACGACGACCCGGCCCACGTGCTCCAATCCCTGCGCTCGCTCGAGAGCGAGGCGGGCGCGGCGATGTCGGGCTATCTTGATCTCGTCGGCTACCGGCTTCTCGACGGATTCGACATTTCGGAGCCCTACGCGCTCGAGCTGCCTGACGTGCTGCTGCGGGCGATCCGCATCGCCGTCGATGGCAGCCGCAAGGAGGCTTCGGACGTCGAGCAGCAAATTGCGAGCGTGCGCCACAAAGTCCCAGAGGGGCATCGGGTCGAGTTTGACGAGTTGCTCGGCGAGGCCCGGCTGATGTATCGGCTCCGGGACGAACGCGGGGTGTTCAGCGACATCTGGGCGTCCGGACTGATGCGCCGCGCCGCGCTCGCGGGCGGTCGCCGACTTGCGGCAAAGGGGCGGATCCGGGACGCCAGACACTTCGTAGACGCCGGCTTTGATGAAATGTGCGCGCTGCTCAGGGGCGCCGACGCCCCTTCAGCGGTCGAGCTTGCGGCGCGCGCCGACTATCGCGCCTCGCACCGCGCCAAGGACGCCCCGCTGCAACTGGGCCCGGCGCCGCCACCTCCACCTGACCCGTCCGGATTGCCGCCTGCGCCGGCCCGAATGATGCGCGCGATCGGCATCGCACTGCACTCCCTGTTCGCGAGTTCCGAGGCGCCCCACAAGGGGGCGACGCTTCGCGGGCTGGCGGCGAGCAGGGGCGTCTACGAAGGGCCGGCGCGCCGCGTCTCCAGTCCCTCCGAGTTCGACCGGATCGTCAAGGGCGACGTGCTCGTCACAGAGTCCACGACGGAAGCCTTCAATATCCTCCTTCCCCTGCTCGGCGGGATCGTAACGGACAGCGGCGGACTGCTCTCTCATTCCGCGATCGTCGCGCGCGAATATGGGATTCCCGGCGTAGTCGGGACCCGCGACGCGACCAAGAAGATCGCCGACGGGGCGCGTCTCCGTATCGACGGCGACGCCGGCGAAGTCACGGTGCTGGGGTGAAGCAAGTCGTCCCACTCGAGAAGGCGCTGGATGAGGCGATGTTCGGCTCGAAGGCGGTCGGGCTCGGGAAGGCGATCCGGGACGGGCTACCCGTCCCGCCAGGCTTGGCGCTTTGCGGTTCGATCGTCGAAGCCGTCGCCGCCAAGGAGCCGCGCGCCGTCAACGAAGTCTGTAAATGGGCTAAACCGCTCGGCGGTCCGCTGGCTGTCCGCTCGTCGGCGACCGACGAAGACGGTGCAGCGGCGAGCTTCGCCGGGCAGCACCTGACTTTGCTCAACGTCCCCTCGTCGGATGAGCTCGTCGCGGCACTGAGCGAAATCTGGTGGTCGGCGAACTCGGACTCAGCGATCACGTACCGGAAGCGCGTCGGCCTGTTCACGCGCCCAAGCATCGGCGTCGTCGTCCAGAAGCTCCTCAACCCCGAAGCCGCCGGTGTCATGTTCACCAGGAATCCGGTCACCGGGGCCGACGAGCGGGTAATCGAGGCGAGTTGGGGGCTCGGCGAGGCGGTGGTCGCGGGGCTGGTGATTCCCGATAATTACCGGCTCGACCGTTCCGGTCGTGTGCTCGATCGGAGACCGGGATTGAAGTCGATCGCGATTCGTAGCGCGCCCAACGGCGGCACGGTCGAGGAGCAAGTTTCCCCTGAGCTCGTCGAGCGGCTCTGTCTGAATGACGATGAACTCGATGCGCTGAGCCAGCTCGCCAACCGAAGCGAACAAGTCTACGGGACCGCCCGGGACATCGAATGGGCGCTCGCCGGCGGGACGCTCTATCTGCTTCAATGTCGAGCGATCACCACGATGTAGCCTTGAAGGGCGCAGCGGCCCGAACTTGCGTGGCGCCCTTGTCCATGGTCATCTTCGCTGATGAAATCGGCCAAGGAGTATCGGTCCCGATGCGAGGAGTGCCCATTGAAGCCTTGCAGCGACTGCCGCTCTTCTCCGATCTGAGTAAACACGAGATCCAGCGTATCGCGCGACTGTTCAAAGAGCGGCGTTTCTCCAAAGGCCAAACGATCGTCCAAGAGGGCTCGGGCGGCGCCGCCTTCTTCGTCATTGAGTCGGGCGAGGCCAAGGTCTCCATCGGCGGCAGGGAGAAGACGACTTTCAAGCCCGGCGATTATTTCGGCGAGGTCGCCCTTATCGACGAGGGCGCGCGTACGGCTACGATCGTCGCTTTGAGCGATCTCGTCTGTTACGGTCTCACCCACTGGGACTTCCGGCCGTTCGTGGAGCAGAACGGCGTCGTCGGCTGGAAGCTATTGCAGCGGATGGCAATGATGCTGCGTGACGCTCGGGCCGGCTAAACTAACCTTCCCAGCGCCTCTTCGACGTAGCCCATGCCGATCGCGGCGTCCTGCGGTATGTTTCCTGAGCCAGTGCTGCGATTCTGCGGGGGCTACTTCAGCGCCGGCAGCAGCGCCTGCGCCTCCGCGATCTCAGGCATCTCCGGCGTCGAGGAAAAGCCTTCGAGCGCGGGCGCGAGGACGGCGTGTGCTTCCGCCGCTTGGCCGGTCGATCGGAGGAGTTTGGCGAGTGCGAGCGCCGCTTGCAGGCCGAGACTGCGGGCGCTCTGCTGTCGGGCGACGACGATCGCGGTCCGGAAGGCCTCCTCGGCGGGGGCGGAATTCGAGGGATCGCGTTTCAGCAGGATTTCGCCGCGGAGGCGATGGATGAAGGAGAGGTAGCAACGATTGTCGCCTTGACCTGAGAGGGCCAACGCATCGTCGATGCGCTTCAGCGCGGTCTCGGCGGCCATCGTGTCCGTCTCGAGTTGCGCGAGCAGCGCCTGAAAAAACGCCATGTTGATCATGGCGCCCTGATCGGAGCAGGCCGCCAGGTCACGTCGAAATTCAGCGGCGGCGGCGGTCGGATCATGGAGGCGGCCGCGCGCCCAAGCGGAGCTCAGTTGCGCCCACCGACGCCAAAGCGTCATCCCGTGCTCGCGCGCGCACGAATCCAGAGCCTCCGCGGAACTCAGAGCGGCAGCTGCGTCCCCGCGCAAGACTTCAAGGTGGGATCTGAAGAGAAGCGGATGGCCCATCGACGGTACGTGGCCGAGCCCGGCCGCGCGTCGGTTCGCCAGCTCCATCAATTCGCGCGCGCGGTCTACCTGGCCCAATTGCCAGGTCGTGATGGCCAGACAGGACATGGCCAGCGCACCGGTGTACTCGCCGAAACGCTCCCGCGCCTTCTCTTCATGTCCGGAGGTGCAGGCTTCGAGCGCCCGCTCGCAATGGGTCTGCGCGTCCAGAAAATCACCGGAAAAGTAACCGATCAATGCGAGGCCGCGGTGGGCAACGCCGGTTTCGACCACGCGCCCGGCATCCTCCGCCTCCCCAAGGAACGTCGAGGCCAGCTCACGCGCCGAACTCAGTTCGCCTCGCACGATCTCCAAGGTCCACTGACCGTGGTATGCCGCGAAACGCTCGGAAAAGTCCCCAGTCCTGGCGGCAAGCTCCGCGGCGCGCGCGAAGGCCGTTTTCGTTTCCTCGGCGAAGCCTTTGGACCACATCATCGCCTGACTGTAGTCGGTCTGCAGCTTGAGCCGCCGCCTCGAAGAGGCAGCCGCATCCGCCCGCCGCGGAGCCGCGCTCGCCGCCTTGTCCGCCATGGCGATCGCCTTGCCGAGATGGGCGATCGCTTCCTGGAAGGCCGAGCGGCGCAGTGCCTGGTCGCCCGCTCTTCCCCACCATTTGATTGCCGCATCGTCGAGCCCGGCCTCGGTGAAATGATGGGCGATCGCCTCGAACTCGGCGTTCGCGCTGAGCAACGCCTCGGCGGCGCGGCGATGCAGCGCCTGGCGCCCGCTCCTCAAGAGACTCTCGTAGGCCGCGTCGCGGATCAGCGCGTGCTTGAAACGATAGGACGCATTTGGCGGCGTGCCTTCGACGAAGAGAAGATCGGCGTCGGCGAGGCGTTCGAGCGCGGTCTTTAAGCTGCGGTCGTCGAGTGCGGATTGCAGGGCGGGGTCGCCAACCCCGCCAATTGAGCCGCGGTCAGTGATCGCGGCTACGGGGGCGACCCCTCTGTAGCCGGCCTCGCTGAGGCCGGCAGGGCCGCGGTGAGCGACCGAGGCTACAGCGCGGTGATCGGCCGCGGCTACAGCGGCCCCGGCGACAGCGCCGAGCAGCGCATAAGAAAAATCGCGCCCCAGGACCGCGCCGATTTGCGCGACTTCGCGCGCTTCGCCGAGCCGGTCGAGCCGCGCCGCGAGTGATTGCTGCAGGGTCGGCGGGATCGCCTGCGCGCCGCCCTCGGCGCCGCGCTCGAGCAACAGCCGCGTCACCTCCTCGACAAACAGCGGCACGCCGCCGGTGCGTTCACCCACCCCTTCGACCACCTCCTCGGACAGCGTCTGGCGCGAAGAAATTTCGCCGACCATGCGCGCGACCTGCGCACGGTCGAGGGGCGCGAGCGCGATCACGCTGTGGTGCGGTCGCAACCTCCAGGGCGGGCGGAACTCAGGGCGCGCCGTCGCGATGATGAAGAGCGGCGCCTGGGCGCCGCGCTCGGAGAGTGCGCCCACGAGGTCGAGCGTGGTCGGGTCGGCCCAGTGCAGGTCCTCGAGGGCGAGCGCGATGGCTTGCGAGCGCGCGCCGGCCAGAATCCAGGCGACGAGCGCCGCCAATTGCCGGCGCCGCAATTCTTCGGGCGCGAGTTTCTCGATGCGGCCCTTGGGCAGCGGGAGGTCGAGCAGCGGGGCGATAAGAGGCGCGTATTCGGCCGGGTCGAGGCCGATGAGGCCGAGTGTGCTCTCGAGGTCGGTGAGACGTTGGTCCGTGGGGGTCTCCGCGCCGCCGAATCGCTGGCGGCCCCATTCGGCGAGCGGGTGCAGAGGCGTGTTCTGCAGGAGTTGCGACGACGACCACTCGACGAAGGTGTGCGGGGTCCCGCCGAGCCGCGCGCGGAACTCCTGAATGAGCCGCGACTTCCCGATGCCCGGCTCGCCGACGACGAGCGCGAGCTGGCCCTCGCCCTTCCGCGCGCGCTCCCAGCGCCGCCCGAGGAGGTCGAGCTCCTCCTCGCGCCCCACGAGCCGAGTCGGAGTCCGCGCGCTCGCGGGCCTCCCGCTGCTCGCGCGCACGATGCGGTAGAGCCCGACCGGCGCCGGAACGCCCTTGAGCGCGTGCGCACGCTTGTCCTCGGCGACGAAGAGGCCCGCGACCTGCCTTTGCACTGCCGCAGTCACGAGAACGGCTCCCGGTTCGGCGAGGGCCTGGACGCGCGCGGCGACGTTCGGCGCATCGCCGAACACCTCGCCGGTCGCGTCGACCACGACGAGGCCGGAGTCGAGGCCGATGCGCGCGGCGAGCTCGGGCGCGCCGGCTCTCTTGTTCCGGGCGTTGAGATCGGCGAGCGCGCGCTGGATAGCGAGCGCGGCCCGTAGCGCCCGCTCTGCGTCGTTCTCCTGCGCCGTCGGGTAGCCGAAGAGCGCCATCAGCCCGTCGCCGAGTTTTTTCAGCACATGGCCGCCAAGCCCTTTCACGGCGGCGGAGGCTTCGTCGAGATAGTCGTTGACAAGGTTGCGCCAGTCCTCCGCGTCGAGTTTCGCTGCGAGGCTCGTTGAGCCGACGAGATCGCAGAACATCACCGTGATCGGGCGCCGCTCCGCCGATATCCGAAGACCCTGCGCCGGCCTGGGCTTGGGTGAGGAAGGAGCGACGCTCGCCGAAGGCGTTTCGACGGACAGGGCGGCGATCGCGGCGAGAAGCCTGCGCCGGTCGCCGACCGCGGAGAGCCCGATGTCCTTGAGATCGTCCGTCGTCAGCTGCGGCAGCACGTCCGCATCGATCTTGTTGTCTCGGAAATTCGCCTCGTATTGGCCGAAGCCGAGGCTGCGAAGCCACCCGCCAACATCCATGGCCGCGCTCCACGTAGCTTTGCAGGATCATCACACCGATCGGGCTATGTGTCCAGCGGCGTGGTTGACGCGCGGACGAGCGTCCGGGCTTCAACGCGCTACGTTCGTTGGCTCTCGGCATTGACGGCGGGCCTTCATGTCATCCAGCTCTTGCCGTGCGCGCCCGCCTGCAGGCCCAGCCGATGCGCGACCGTCTCGGCGATATCCGAGAGGCTCGCGCGGGCGCCGATCGGGCCGGGCGCAGCGCCGCCGCCGAACGCGAGGATAGGGACGTGCTCCCGGGTATGGTCGTAGCCTCGCCAGGTCGGATCGTTGCCGTGATCGGCGGTCAGCACGCAAAAATCGTCGGCTCGCAGCGCGGAGGCGATCTCTGGCAGGCGCGCGTCGAACGCCTCCAGGCACGCCGCATAACCGGCGACGTCGCGGCGATGGCCGAATTCGGTGTCGAAGTCGACGAGATTGGCGAACAGCAGCCCGCCGTCCGCAGTCTCGCGCAGGGCTTGCAGCGTCAGGTCGACGTGGTCCGAATTGCTCTTGCCCTTCAGTTCGCGTCCGGTGTCGCAGTGCGCAAAGATGTCCCCGATCTTGCCGATCGTGACGACCTCGCGACCCGCGGCCGCGGCGCGTGCGAAGAGATTGCGGGGCAACGGCGGCATCGAGAAATCCTTCCGGTTCGGCGTCCGTATGAAATCGGCCGACGTCTCGCCGACGAAGGGGCGAGCGATCACTCGGCCGATGTTCAGGGGATCGCAGAGCCGCCGCGCGATCCGGCAGACTTCGTAGAGCCGCTCCAGGCCGAAGGCCTCTTCGTGCGCGGCGATCTGCAGCACCGAATCGGCTGATGTGTAGCAGATCGGCTTCAGCGTGCGCAGATGCTCCTCGCCATAGTCCATGATGATCGCCGTGCCCGAGGCGCGGCAATCGGCGAGAATGCCTGGCAGCCGCCCTTCGACGATCAACGCGCGCGTCAGAAATTCTGGAAACGCCGGCGTCGTCGCTGGAAAGTAACCCCACGCGAAATCCACCGGGGTGCCCGCGATCTCCCAATGGCCGGAAGGCGTGTCCTTGCCCCGCGAGGTCTCGACGCCATAGCCCCACTGGCCTCGCGGGCTGGCGCTGGCGAGGCCGGGTGGGGGACGGCCCGTGGAGGCGTGCATCGCGAGGCCGAGACCCAGCGCGTCGAGGTTCGGCAATTGCAGCGGCCCTTCGCGCAGGCCGGTGCGGTCGCCCTCGCCGCGAGCGCAGCGCTCCGCGATGTGGCCCAGCGTATCCGCGCCTTCGTCGCCATAGCCCGCAGCGTCCGCGGCGCCCCCGCATCCGACCGAATCCAAGACGATGATCAGCGCGCGGCCCATCGATTCTTTTCCTATCTTGCGGGCGGCGCCGGCCCCCTATTGGCTGACCGCCCCCGATTCGTCGGCGTCGATCGCAAACGCCGCAGCGAACAGCGCTTTGGTATAATCCTCGCGCGGCGCGTCGAACACGTCGCGCGCGACGCCGCTCTCCACGACCTTGCCGCGGCGCATGACGATGATATCGCTCGCGAGCGCCCGCACGACCTTCAGATCGTGCGAAATAAAGAGAAAGGCGAGGGAGCGCCGCTGCTGCAATGCGCGCAGGAGATCGACGATCTGCGCCTGCACGGACATGTCGAGCGCCGAGGTCGGC
>DASXYQ010000345.1:0-11430 GCA_036502445.1 Roseiarcus sp.
CTGCGCCTCGTTTCAGGCGGCGGTCGTCGACGTGATCGAGGACCGCATGCGCATCGGACTGCGGCTGTTTCGTCAACGCGCCGGGGCTGCCCAGGCGATCGTGATCGCGGGCGGCGTCGCGGCGAACGGCGAAATCCGCGACGCAATGGCCCGTTTTTGCGCGCAGGCGGGCGTGGCGCTCGTCGCGCCGCCACCCGCGCTCTGCACCGACAATGGAGCGATGATCGCGTGGGCGGGTATCGAACGCCTGCGGCGCGGCTTTGTCGACGACCTCGCCGCGTCTGCGAAGCCCCGCTGGCCGCTGGACGTGTCGGCCGAACGGTCGCTGAACAGGAAGGCCTAGCGCTCGCTCTACTGCGGGTTAGCTGGAGGTGGCGCCGTGGTCCCGCCCGCGGGTGGCGTAGCGGGCGTTTTCTTCGCGGCGGCTGCCTCGGCGGCGGCCTTGCGTTGCACGACTTTCATGTGATGCCCGGCGATGCAGCCGCCGACCGCGCCCAAGACCGCGTGGTGGCCGGCATAGTGACCCGCGACGGCGCCGGCCGCCCCGCCCGTGAAGCAACCGATCGCACGCGCAGGCGCTGCGTCCAGCATCGGAACGAGGGCGAGGGTCAGCGCAGCCGTGGCGCCAATCAGGGTTCTGTTGATCTGCATCTCATTTACCTCTCGTTTATTCTCGGACGAACAACACGCTGTGGTGATGCGCAGCACACGCCGAATCTAAACCGGATCGCGGCGCAAAGAAGCCCCCCGCTTCGGCAGCAAGCAGGGGCGCCACCATCAACCTGATATCAAAGACTCGTCTCGCGTGCGACCGCCCACCGTCGCCATGTAGCTCGCCGCAAAAGCGCCGACCAGGAGCGAAGCGAACGCCCACAGCGATACATAGATGCCTGTCTTGCGTGCGGCGTCGGCGGCCGATTTGGCCTTATCGGCAGCCTGCGCGGCCGCGTTCTTGGCTTGATCGAACACGTCGGTCACACGCTTTTCGGCATCCGCCTGGCTCAGGCCTGTACGAGCGGCGACAACCTGCGCGACGTAGGTCTTGTCAGCCGCTGGCAGATCTCCCGACGCCAGGGCTCTCGCGAATATCCGTCCCAGTTCGGTTTGCGTCGCCGCGGTGTCTCCCTGTGCGGCGGGATGATCGGTACGGAACAGCATGTCTGTGAAATAAGCGTTCGGATCTCCCATGCTCGAGGCCGCCTGGCCCGCGACCTGCGAAGCAGGCCCCGCCGCGGCGGCGCCCACGGCTTGGACGGCGGCCGCTCCAGCACGCGTCACTCCGCTCGCGACCGACGACGCCGCTGAACCCAGCAGAAGCGCGCTCACGACCGCGCCGACCGCCCAAACCAGCAGCCCGTGCGCCGTATCGCGGAAATAGACCTCCTCGGTATGAACGCCGACCCATCTCGTGCGCAGCCGCCCGGCGAGATAGCCGCCCAACCCCGAGGCGAACAACTGAACGGCGACGAACCACGCCGCCGCCAAAACTCCAAAGGTCGTCACCGACACGTTGTTGTACGACCACGGCGAGACCGAACCGAGGCCCAGCGCCGCTCCGAGCGCAACCAGCACGATCGTAAACGCCGTTGCGACGAACGCTCCGGCGACGATCGCGGCCCAGGAAACGGCGGAGTCCGAAGATTCTTCCGAAGGCGATCCGCGAGGCGCCAGAGCAGCGTCGCCTGAAGGCGCTTTGCGAGATGTGAGAACCGTGTCAGTCATTTCTGGAGACTCCGATCAGATATCAAGGACTTCGACGGAAAACCGAGTCAGCGAAACAAAAGCGCGAGGATGATGATGATCGGAATGGGTATGCCGAGTAGCCAGAGCAGGATGGCGCCCATGGATTTTTCTCCGTGCTGGCCCAACTGCCGCTAAAACGGGCAGTCGCCTCATTCGTTCCCCGAAGCGGCGAAAATCGCGGCGCGCGTGCGAGTCGAAGTGGCGAGGATGGCGTCGCATTGGGATTCCGCGCATTTCGCGGGACCACAATTTACTTTTCGGAGATCGATAGTCGCCAGCGCTCGAGCGAGGAATGTCTGGCGGTCATCTTGTACATCTCACGATCCCCAAATACGCTGAGCGACGGCCCCGGTTTCCTCGTGAGCATCCCGCTCATTTTCGACATCGCGGGCGCTGATGAGACTGGCGCTCGGTCGTGAAATCGTGCATGCGACGATCCGGAATTCAGGCGTCGCCACCAAGGCAGCCGCGCGCCTTGATCATTCTCCACATCAGCGGATGCCGATCTTTCCATACGTCTTCAGCTTCCGTGACGCAGAAATCCGCGACGATCTCCGGCGGCGGGGCGAAATACCCCGGCATCGTGCGGTTGAGTTGATCGTCATCGAGGATGGACCAACGCGAGTGTCCGCCCATGACTTGCGACCTGATCGCATAAACGACGCGCCCAATTCCAGTTTCACGAATGGCGAAAGAGCACATCGGGCAGGGCTCGACAGTCGTATAGAGCGTGCAACTTCTGAGCCGCCGGCTTCCCGTGATATTTTGCACTTTGGACAGTGCGATCAGTTCCGCGTGACGGCTGACGTCACAGTCGCGGACAACGGAATTGTTGCTTTCGGCGAGCACTCTTCCGTCCTGGCTGACGAGGGCTGCGAAGGGGAGTTCCCCTTTGGGTGTTTCCCTCGAGACTTCGATGCAGCGCCTCATCATCGCGTGATCGATCGAGTTCGCGGGTGGAGCGTCCGTCGCTCGCAATTTCGCGCCCGCCTTCCTCGACACGGCGCGACGAGCAATTCTCGACCCCGCGGGTTGCCCGCCGCCGCGGGCGGATAACCGTGTTTGAACAGAGACGAAGAGACTGGACAGCGACCCCCCAACAATGTGGACAGCGGTTGCGAACAAGTTTGCGCGTCGTCGGGCGGCGGCGTCTGTTCTCGCAATACTCCCAATTACCCAGGACGGCTCCTCTATTGAACTTGCCATCCGGAAAGAACTCCAATGAACGTCGCGGGGTGACTGACTCGATTATCGCGATCCCGCCTGATCCGATTAGATAAGACTTTTATTAATAAAACCTAGTCGACATCATTTCATTATATTAAGGAGGAAATTCGACTCGGCGCCCTGATTAAGCGCTTTGATGCTCCGCCGCGTTGCGCTGGCGTCTCCACCGCTCGCCGACGCGGCCCATCCCCGAAGCAGCGCCCCAGGATAGGCGACTGGCCAGGCGATGGCATGCGCGACAAGCCTCTCGGGCCCGCCGGTCTCAGGGGCAAGCCAGCCAGCGAATCGGCAATCACTGACGACGAAGAGAATGTAGCCGCGCGCGCGATTCTCGCGGATTCATCGATGGCGGTTTTCGCCTTGTCGAAGACATTGACGGCAGGGCGATGAAAACGCCTTTCTTGCGTCTTGTGCACACGGCCTCGACCGAACTATAAGGCGGCCCGGTCGCGTAGCCTCGACCGAGGGGTCGAGGCGGCGGCAGGAAACGTATAAAATCACGAAAGAAATATCACCATGAAGATCTCGGCTTTCGTCTCCGCACTGGCCCTCGGCATGTTCGTTTCGAGCGCCGCCTTCGCGCTCGACGCGGCGACCCCCGACAAACCCGACGCCACCGCCAAGGCGGAAAGGGCGGCCGAGTGCTCCAAGCGCGCCGACGCCAGGGGGCTGCACGGCAAGAAGCGCAGAGAGTACCGCGAGCAATGCAAAAAGGCCAAGGACGTCAAGGACGTCAAGTAGGCCTTTTCTTGATGGCGGCATCCTCCAGCGCGGCCGGAGGCGAGCCGGCCATTTCTGTTTGGGCGCATATTGGGGAACGGGCGTGAGCGCAGCTCCCCAGGACGACGCCGCCGACGAGCGCCTCGAGTTATTCGCGACGCCGCGCGACTGGTTCCGCCACGCCGTCAGCCGCTTCAACGCCGCGGGCCTCGCCTACGGACACGGAACGACCAACGCCTTCGACGAGGCCGCGTTCATCGTGCTCGAGGGGCTGCGGCTGCCGATCGACCAACTCGATCCATTTCTCGACGCCAAGCTCGTGCCCGAGGAGCGCCGGCGCCTCGCCGAACTGATCGACGCGCGCATCGCGACGCGGAAGCCGGCGGCGTACCTACTGGGCCGCGCGTACATCCAGGGCGTACCGTTCTATGTCGACGAGCGCGTGATCGTCCCGCGCAGCCTCATCGGCGAATTGCTGTTCGCGGGCCTCGTCGGCGAGGGCGGGCTGATCGCGGCGCCCGAGGCGGTGGCCTCCGTGCTCGACGTCTGCACGGGCGGCGCCTCGCTCGCGGTCCTCGCCGCGCGGGCGTTCCCGAACGCTCGCATCGACGCGGTCGACCTTTCGGCCGACGCGCTCGAAGTGGCGCAGCGCAATGTCGCCGACCACGGACTGGCCGAGCGAATCGCGCTTCTTCAGGGCGATCTCTACGAGCCGCTCGGCGAGCGGCGCTATGACCTGATCCTCGCCAATCCACCCTATGTCGACGCCGAATCGCTCGCCGCCTTTCCCCCCGAATTTGCCGCCGAGCCGCGTCTAGCCCATGCGGGCGGCAGCGACGGCCTGGACATCGTGCGGCGGATTTTGGCGCGAGCGCGCGAGTTTTTCGAGCCCGACGGAGCGCTCGTCTGCGAGATCGGGCAGGGGCGGGCGCTTCTCGAAGCCGAGTTTCCCGACCTGCCGCTGATCTGGCTCGATACGCGGGAGAGCGAGGGCGAGGTGTTCTACCTCCGCGCGAGCGATTGGCCGCGCCCGAGCCGCAAGGGGAAGCTGCGGTCGTGAGCCAGGGGCACGGAATAAATGCTTCGATCCGACGTTCAGGGTTCTACGCTTGAATTGTGTGGCGAATTCCCTGCTGGCAGGGAAAAATGCAGGGAATTTTGTCGATTCCGCCGCTTTTTGCGAAAATCTGTGTCGAAAACATCTGCAAAACCAGTGTGTTGCTTGTGAATTCCCTGTGAGCCGAACAGGGAATTAATTCGGGCGTGCAGGGAATTTTTCACGGTTTTAGACCGGAGCAGGGAATTTGGCGTGAATCGATTCTCGAGCTCCGAGAGGCCTCGCGGAAGGTCGACTCGTTCGGGCCGGAGGCCTCAATCGACTCGAGCGAGGCGCCGACCGACTCGAGCGGGCATGACGGGCGGCGGCGGAACCGAATTCAATTGTATGAAATCGAAGGTTTTCGTGCGAAAGCCCGCGGGGGATATTTTCGTCGGGAGGGAAATATTGGTCGAGACGCCCATCGCCAAAGCTCGTCCGGCGGCGCGGCGCAAGGTCGCGAACGATGTGCCTCGGCGTCATCTCGTCGCCGACGAGAGAGCCGCGATGGCGTCGGCGCGAGTACGCAACGAGAACGATTCCCTGGCCGCCATCCTCGGCGGCGAAATCATCGCCGGCGTATATCCGCCGGGCTCGCTTCTCCCTCACGAAAGCGTTCTGCTAGAGCGCTTCCAGATTTCGCGCCCGACGTTGCGGGAGGCGTTCCGCGCGCTCGCCGCCAAGGGCCTGATAGTCTCGCGCCAGCGGGTTGGAACCAGCGTGCGCGCCAAATCGGAATGGCACACGCTGGATCCCGATTTTCTCGCGTGGCATCTGCGCACGGCGCTTACGGAGGACTTTGTCGCCGACCTGTTTCAATTGCGCCAGTGGGTGGAGCCGCAAGCCGCCTTCGCCGCCGCGCAATCGGCCGACCCGGCCGCGCTCGCGCGCATAGCCGAAGCCTACGCGGACATGGAGCGCTTTCAGACTGGCAGCGGCGATCTGATCGGCGCGGATTTGCGCTTCCATCAGTCCATTCTCGACGCGACCGAGAATATCTTTGTCGGCGCGTTGGGCGGGCTCATCCATACGGCGCTCGTCGCCCTGTTCAGCCTCGGCTGGCGAGGCGTCGTCATCAAAGACGAGCGTTTGCATCAACACCGCGCCGTGCTTCAGGCGATCAAGGCGCGCGAGGCGGAGAGCGCCCGCCGATGCATGGCCACGCTGCTTCAGGATTCCATCGACGACGTCCGCCGCGCGCTGGGCAAGAACCCGCGCGCCAATGCTCCCGCGCTGTCGAAGACGTGACAGCTCCAGCCGCCGACGACTCCGGGCGATGTTGTGTACGCGGTCGCCGACAGTCGCCGATTACGTGGGTTCCGCTTGGTCGGCACTCGAAAATGGGGCACTGTACGACAGCCGTGCTCGGCGAGTGCGGCACTCTTCGTGGACGCCCGGGCTTTTTCGCCGACATGAGAACCTTGTTTCAATCGGCGCGGCTGCTGCTTCTCGACATGGCGTCGACGTTCTTTTTCCTCGTTCTTTTTCTGCTGACCAAGAACATTCCCTTGTCGGTGACGCTGGGCGTCGCGCTGGGCGTTGCGCAAATCGGCGTGCAATTCGTGCGCGGCAAGCGGATCGAGACGATGGAGTGGCTGAGCCTCTTCGTGGTCGTAGCATCTGGCGCCGCCACGCTATTGACCCACGATCCTCGGTTCGTGATGATCAAGCCCAGCGTCCTATATGTCATCGTCGGCGTGGTGATGCTCAAGCCGGGATGGCTGAACCGCTATCTGCCGCCGGCCGCAAAAGAGCTCGTGCCTGACGTGGCGACGATTTTCGGCTTTGCATGGGCTGGCCTGATGTTCGCCACCGCCGCGCTGAATATCGTCGTCGCGCTGAATTTCAGCGTGGCGGCCTGGTCGGCGGTGATGGCCGTCTTCGCCATCGGCAGCAAGCTCGCGCTGTTTCTCGTCTCCTACGCCATCATGCGCGCGATCGCCGTCCGCCGCCGCCGCGCTCGAATCACACTCGGCCTCGCCACGGCCGGATGAGAGCGAGCGGCGACGCTGTAGACGCGGTCGCCGACAGTCGCCGATTGCGTCGGTTCCTCGACACTCGGAAAGCGAGGCTCTACGATGGCCGCGCTCAGCGAGCGCGGCTACATCTCGGTCGCTTGTCTGCGAAAATCGCGACGGGTGAACTGGACAACGCCTGGAGTTTGCGTGAGTTATTGGGAAGGGCGGAATTATCGCTGGCCCTCCTTCCCAAGCGTCCCCAATCAAGGCGAAAGTCATTTCTGAGATGCCGGCAGCTTTGAACGAGTGCGTTGCGATCGAGAGGGGTGGCGTCCATGGATTTCTCCATATCGCCCCCGCGAGCAAGACGGCTGGATTGGTCCTGACGCATGGCGCCGGAGGAAATTGCAACGCTCCGTTGTTGGTCGCCCTCGCCGCTGCATTCAGCAAGACTGGCGTATCCGTTCTTCGTTGCGACCTCCCGTTTCGCCAGAAGCGTCCGAGCGGTCCCCCGTCGCCGGCGTCGGCGGCGGCGGACCGAGCCGGTCTGCGAGCGGCAGTCGAACTTCTACGCGAAATGAAGCCGGGCGCCGTCTATCTCGGCGGACAATCCTACGGAGGACGGCAGGCCAGCATGCTCGCGGCGGAGGAACCCGAGCTCACGGAACGCCTGCTGTTGTTGTCCTATCCGCTGCACCCGCCGGGCAAGCCGACCCAATTGCGGACGGCGCATTTTCCCAATCTGCTCACGTCGGCTGTGTTCGTCCATGGAACCGCCGACCCGTTTGGTTCCATCGCGGAATTGCAATTGGCGCTGACGCTGATCCCCGCCCCAACGAAGCTGTTGCCGATCGAGCGCGCCGGTCATGACCTGAAGCGCGGCGGCATCGACCTCGAGCCCATCGTCGCGGCCTTCCTCGATTAGCGTCCCGAACTCTCGACGCTCCAGCGCGGCGTCCGATCGGCATGGGCGTCGCAATAGGTCCGATCCGTCCGCCGCGCCAGCAACGGCCTTGGACCAAACACTCGGGGCCGATGTTTGTGCTTCGAGTAGCTTTCATAGGTCGCTCGCTCGACCAACCGGAGGCGAGCCTCGGGCTCGGGCGGGTCGGAGCTGAGCTGGCGCTTCTCATTCTCGCTCGACCGCAAACGACCACGGCGGCTTTCTCCTAGACATGACTTCTATCCACTCCTACGATGTGTCGGCAGAAGGCCTTTGAGCATCGACCACGAATCGTGTCTTTCCGAAAGAAAGTTCGCACGGCCGACCTTTATAGTCGCGTAACCTGCCCGCGCGGCCTAACCCTCATGCGCGCAAATTCTTCAGCAGTATCGGGCGAAGGAAAGCCAGTGTCGCACTCACCACCAGAGATCCTGACGACGCCGCGTCGAGACGAGCTTGGCCTCACACGGATCGTCAATAGCGCCGGCGTCTCGATCAGCCTGCTGCCGAGTGGCGCGACCTTCGCCATCGAGCACACGGAGGGGAGCCGTCGGATCATGATCAACCAATCGCTGGCGTCGCCCATCGCCAGCGGCATGGGCCGCCTCTATCTTCGGTTCGGCGGGACTGCGCCGACGATTGTGCCTGTCATCGGTTCCGTGGCGAGGCTTCGCGTCGGCGCCTCGGACGACCGCTTTGTCTGGGAGGGAGAACAGTCCGGCGTGCGCCATCGCGTCACCCTCTGGCTGCACGCGCACTCGAATGTATGGCTATGGCGACTTGATATCGTCAACGGCCGCGATAGCGAGCTGCCATGCGACGCCGTCTTCATCCAGGATCTCGGGCTCGGTGAACAAGGCTTTCTGATGAACAACGAGGCCTACGCCAGTCAGTATCTGGATCATCATATCGCGCGGCATCCTAGCATGAACTACGTTCTGATGAGCCGGCAAAATCTGTCGCAAGGCGGGACATATCCCTGGACTGCGCATGGATGTCTTGAAGGCGCGGCAGGCTTCGCAACCGATTTCCGCCAGCTGATGGGGCCCGCCTATCGTGACGCCGATCAATTCAGCATTCCATATGGGACCCCTCTGCCTTCGAACCGCCTTCAGTTTGAGACGGCATGCGCGGCGCTGCAATCCAACGCTGCGACGCTGGCGCCCGGCGCGGCAGCGTCTTGGACGTTTTTTGGCTTCTTCGCATCCGACCATCCAGCGGCGTCGACCGACGTTGACCTGACGCTGATCGATAACGTCAAATCCGCCAGCGAGGATTGGGCTCCGCGCGAAGTCGCCCTGTCCTTACCGTCGCATAGCCTGCTGCACGATGCGCCGTCCGCCGTCGCCGAGAGCCTCGACGAGAAGGCGACAGAAGCGCTCTACCCCCGGCGCACGCATGTCGAACGCGTCGACGGACAACTGCGGTCTTTTTTCAGTCCGGGAACAACGTATAGCCGTCATATCGTCTTGCGCGACAAGGAGCGCGTCGTCGCGCGCCGCCACGGCGCCCTGTTGCGCAGCGGCGACGATATGATGCCCGATCCGGCCATTTTGTCCGCGACCTGCTGGATGCACGGCGTATTCTGCGCGCAGCTCACTGTCGGCAACACTTCCTTCCACAAACTCTTTTCAGTCTCGCGCGATCCCTACAATATCACGCGCGCCAGTGGGCTGCGGATGCTCGTGGAGGCGAACGACGGATGGCGGCTATTGACCGTGCCGTCGGCCTTCGAGATGGGCCTGAGTGATTGTCGCTGGATCTATCGGCTGGGTGAACGCGCCGTAACGATCTGCGCAACTGTTTCGGGCGACGAGCCGGCCATGCAGTGGCGCGTGACCGTCGAAGGCGAACAATGCCGCTTCCTCGCTTTCGGCCATCTCGTCCTCGGCGACCAGGAATTCGCGCATGCCGGCCGAATCGAGGTCGACGCGCGGCGCATGCGATTTGCCTTTCGGCCCGATCCCGAGGATCGGTGGGGTCAGCAATATCCGCGGGCCGTCTATCACCTCGTGACGAGCACGCCCGAGCGCGTCGAAGCGATAGGCGGAGACGAACTGCTTTACGCCGACGGCAAACGCCGCAGCGGCGCCTTCGCGGCGATCCGAACTCGCCCGACCAACGAATTCGTCTTCGCGGTCGTCGGCTCGATGACCGATCCAGAGCGGGCGGAGGCGCTAGCCGCGAAATACGCCGGACCGGTCGCCGAGGCGAGCATGCTGGCTCCCTCGGATCGCTTTTGGCGCGACGTTACACGCGGCATTCGCATCGAGAGCGCCGACCAAGACTCAGACGCCGAGGCCATTGACGCCATCTTCCCCTGGCTGGCGCACGACGCCATGGTGCATCTCACGGCGCCGCACGGTCTGGAACAATATACCGGCGGCGCTTGGGGCGTTCGCGACGTCTGCCAGGGCCCGATCGAGCTGCTGCTATCGCTGGAGCATGACGAGCCGGCCAAGGCGGCTCTGCGCATCATCTTCGCCCAGCAGTACGAGAAAAGCGGCGACTGGCCGCAGTGGTTCATGCTCGAGCCTTATTCCGCCGTGCAGGGCAGGGACGCGGCTGGAGATATCATTGTCTGGCCGCTGAAGGCCCTGTGCGACTATGTCGAAGCGACCGGCGACTTGGCTTTTCTCGACGAACGGGTCGCCTGGCGACGCGAAGACAATTTTGAAAAGACGGATGCTGCCGATCCCGTCACTCTCCATGTCGACAAACTGATTGCAACCGTCAGCCAACGCTTCATCCCCGGCACACATCTGATCCGCTATGGCGCCGGCGACTGGAACGACTCTCTTCAGCCGGTCGATCCAACCAAGCGCGATTGGATGGCAAGCAGTTGGACCGTCGCGCTTCTCTACGAGCAGTTGCGCCGCTGGGCCGCGATTCTTCGTCACGCCGGACGTCCTCCTAAAAGGGCGAAGGAACTCGACTCCGTCGCCGTGGCGATGCGTAAGGATTTCAACCGTTTTCTGATTCGCGACGGCATAGTGGCGGGCTATGGCGTGTTCAGCCCGGAAGGGGGCTTGCCGGACCTTTGGCTTCATCCAAGCGACAAGCAGACGGGTCTCTCCTTCTCGCTGCTTCCCATGACGCAGGGGATCATTGGGGGGATTTTCACGAAAAGCCAGGCGCGGCGCCATCTCGGCCTCATCCGCAGGCATCTCCTTTATTCAGATGGCGCGCGCCTCATGGACCGACCGATGGCCTATCACGGGGGGCCTGAAAGGATATTCCAACGGGCGGAATCGGCTACGTTCTTCGGTCGCGAAATCGGGCTGATGTATGTGCATGCGCATCTGCGCTATGCGGAAGCAATGAGCGTGCTCGGCGAATCTCAGGCGCTCTGGGACGCTCTCATGGTGGCCAATCCAATCGTGGTCACCGATCGGCTGACGCATGCATCGTTGCGGCAGCGCAACGCGTATTTCAGCAGCAGCGATGCGGCCTTCCGGGACCGCTACCAAGCAACCGACGAATGGGCGCGCGTCAAAGCCGGCACAATCGCCGTCGACGGCGGATGGCGCATTTACTCGAGCGGCCCCGGCCTCGCCACGAATATGCTCATTCGACACCTGTTCGGGGCGCGCCGGAATTTTGGCGAGCGGATCGTCAAACCGTGCTTGCCGGAGTCCCCACCGGGCTTGAGCCTGGCTTGGCCCGGTAGGCTTGGCGCCGACTCGCGACCGGGGTGATGAAAGCAGCAGTTTCGAGTTCCCTGACGAGTTTCAAGAATCGCG
>DASXYQ010000346.1:0-1661 GCA_036502445.1 Roseiarcus sp.
GGCTTCGCGCGCAAAGCCGCGAAGGCCGAAGCGCGATGCGGCGGCGATCGAGGGCAGCGCGACATTGTCCCGAATGGATGACGCGATGTGCAAGCCCAGCGCCTTGCGATCCTCGGTCACCATCGCCACGCCGAGGCGACAGGCGTCCGCTGCAGAATTGATGACCACAGGCTCGCCGCCGATGGCGACGTCGCCGCCTCGCCAACCGCGCGCGACGCCGAAGATCGTTTCGAGAATTTCTGTGCGGCCCGATCCCAGCAGTCCGCCGATGCCGAGGATTTCGCCCGGTCGGACATCGAAGCTCACGCCATCGAGCACCCGCCGCCAACCGCGGCTGCTCACTTTGTCGAGGCTAAGATTGCGCACCGAGAGAACGGGCGCGCCGGCGCTGGCCACGGAATCCCGACGAGTGAGCGCGACCTCTCGCCCGACCATGGCGGAAATGATCGCGTTCAGCGAAAGACCGTCGATCGGCGCGGTCAATACGCGTTCGCCGTCGCGCAGCACGGTCACGCGATTGGCGAGAGCGACGACCTCGTCCAGACGGTGCGACGTGTAGATGATCGCAACGCCCGCTTGCGCGAGTTGTCGCACGACCTTGAACAAGGTCTCGCATTCCGCGCTCGAAAGCGCAGACGTCGGCTCGTCCATGATCAAAATCCGCGCGTCCAGTGACAGCGCCTTGGCGATTTCGACCAGCTGCTGTTCGCCGATCCTGAGCTCGGCGATGCGACGCTGCGCGTCGATCTCGATGCCGAGCTGCTTCAAGAGCGCGCTTGCGGCCTTGATAATCCGCCGGTGGTCGACGAAGGCGCCGAGAATCAGGGGCTCCCGGCCAAGGAAGATATTCTCGGCCGCGGTCAATTCCGGAACCAGGTTCAATTCCTGGTGAATGATCGCAACGCCAGCGCGCTCGGCGTCCCGCACGCCGGAGAAGCGAACCGACTCCCCCTCGATCCGGATCTCGCCGTCATAGTCGACATGCACACCGGCGAGGATCTTCATCAAGGTCGACTTGCCCGCGCCGTTCTCACCCATGAGAGCGTGAACCTCGCCGCTCCTCAAGTCGAAGTCGACATCGCGCAGAACTGTAACGCCGGCGAAGGCTTTGGAGACGCCTTTGGCTTCAAGGACGACATCATGATTGTCGGGCTTTTGATCGCCGCCGAGGACCGACCTGCGGCCCGATCGTGCGCTTGAAGCCATCTGATCTTGAATCGAAACGCCGTGCGTCGTCATGCCCATCACGCTTCCGCCCGCACATTCCCAATTGCCGCTTCAAACACGCGGACGGCTATTGCGGCGAACTTCTAGAACCTAGATTTCGGTCCGTCAAAGTCCGGGGCGACGCCCTGCAAACAGCGCTACAGTCGCCCTTTGGCGAGCGCCTCGAGGATCGTCTGCGCCCGATGGCTGGTGAAGGCGGCGGCGACATCAGGGCCTGACTTGAGGCGCCAGTTGGGGCGCTCCCGATCCGTCCCTGGCAAATTGGTGGCGACGGTCTCGCCCACGAGGTCGTCGAACTGGGCATGAGCAAAGATCGACGCCGAACCGCCGATCAGCGCATGGACGGCCGCCGCCGTGTCGTCAGGAAGGGGCCCATCCTCCCTCTGCGCCGCGGTGAGGCCGGCGGCGGCCAGCGCGCGCAGCAGGGCGCGCTT
>DASXYQ010000347.1:0-4574 GCA_036502445.1 Roseiarcus sp.
GGTCGACATGCCGACGGACAAGGGACAGGTGCGCGGGATCCTCGCTCTGGACGGCTTTCACCTCGATGCCGACTATGACCCGCAGGCCGACCAATTCCTGCGTTCGACGCTAGGTACCGATAACGTGACGGGCGCGTTTCAGATCGCCGACGCCGCGCAGGTCAGCGATTTCAAGTTCAGCGAGGACGAGGTCACCATCGAGACGCGCGCCAAAACCTCGGCCGACGGGGCGGGGATCGACGTGGCGATGGCGCAAGCCTTCAAGAGCCTGACGGAAACGATCGCAGCGCCGCAACCGAACGGAGGCCCGCTGGCCCAGTTCACCTATACGATGGCAGGCGGCGTCTCCGGCGCCAATCTGACGGGGCTGCGCGCCAAGGAAATCGGCGCATTGTGGAAATATCTGGTTGCGCACGGCGACGATCCGAACCCGCGGTCGGATTTGAAACCGCTCCTGCAGTCGGTTTTACCGCTATGGCAGGAAATTCGCGCCGACGCCAAGATCGACGACATGCAATTCCAGATGCCGTTCGGAACCGCGACGATAAAATCGTTCGGCGAATCGATCGATCTCAGCGGCCTCACGGCCTCCGGAATCGCCGAGTTCGGCATCAAGCTCGAAGACCTCGACGTATCGTCCACGTCGCTGCCGGGCTGGGTTTCATCGCTGTCGCCGGCTTCGTTGGACTTGAGCTTGCGGCTCACGGGCGAGGACTGGGACAGGGCCGCGCGGATTGCGCTGGACGATCCGCATTTCGGCGAATCGGGCGAGCTTTCCCCTGAAACCAGCGACCAGATCACGCAAATCCTGATGGCGGGGCATCCAAAAATCGTGCTGACCCCCGGCCATCTGAAAATTCCGGCGCTCGACCTCGCTTTCGAGGGCGAAGCCTCCGTCGCGGGTGGCGCGCCGACCGCGCATTTCAATATCTCCGCCGACAGCCTGGATAGGACGATAGCGCTGCTGCAGGACTTCGCGAAGGCCCAGCCCGACGCCGCTCAGAACGCCCTGCTGGCCCTCACGCTCTGGAAGGGCCTCGCGACCACGGGCGCGGAGGGACGGCTGGTCTGGGAAGTCGAGACCAGCGGCGGGGCAGTCACGGTCAACGGATCGCCGCTGCCGACGGGCCCCTGACGCTTCCTCCGGCCCAAGCCCGTCCCAAGAACGTCCGACGCCCTATGTCGCCACCTTCTCCCGCGAGAGCGGGAGAAGGTTTTCGTCGCGCGTTGACAGCGGGGTCGGCGTTTTTCATGAAGGGCCCCCCTAACGCAATGCGAGCGCCTTACCGATGACGAAGCTGACCGCGGACACCAAATCGAAGCTGCGCGTCCGCTCCCGCCTCGCCCATCTGGCCCGCGACAGCGAGGTCTCCCAGGGCTTCATCAACGTCCCGGCGTTCCGGGGATCGACGGTCCTCTATCCCGATGTGGCGACGCTGAAGAACCGCAAGCAGCGCTACACTTATGGCACGCACGGCACGCCGACGACCGACGCGCTGTCCGAGGCCTGGAGCGACATTGCGGGCGCTGCCGGAACGGTGCTCGTCCCCTCCGGCCTCTCCGCGATCTGGGTCGCGCTGATGACGGCGCTAAGCGCGGGCGACCACCTCCTGATGACCGACGCGGCGTATTCTCCCGCGCGCAACTTCGCCGAGAACGTGCTGAAGCGGATGGGCGTCGAGACGACCTATTACGATCCCGCGATCGGCGCTGGCATTTCTGATTTGCTGCGCCCCGACACCAGGGCGGTGTTTACCGAGGCGCCCGGCTCGCAAACTCTCGACATGCAGGATATTCCTGCGATATCGGCTGCGGCGCATGCGCGCGGCGTCTGCGTGATCATGGACAACACCTGGGCGACGCCGCTGTTCTTCCCGCCGCATGCGCACGGCGTCGACATGGCGGTCGAGGCCGGCACGAAATATCTCTCCGGCCATGCCGACTTGCTGCTGGGGCTCGTCTCCGCCAATGCGGAATGGCTCCCGCGCCTGCGAAAGTGCGTCGATCTGTTCGCTGTCCCGCCAGGACCGGAGGACGTTTTTCTCGCGCTGCGCGGCTTGCGCACGCTGGACCTGCGCCTGCGCGAAGCCGAGCGGCAGGGCCTCGCGGTCGCGCATTGGCTGCAAGCGCGTCCCGAGGTGCTGCGCGTCATGCACCCCGCCCTGCCCGACGATCCCGGGCACGCTATCTGGAAACGCGATTTCAAAGGCTCGTCGGGCCTCTTCAGCGTGGTGCTGAAGCCCGCGCCGGAGGCGGCGGTTGCGGCTATGCTCGACGGGCTCGAGTTGTTCGGCCTGGGCTATTCCTGGGCCGGCTTCGAGAGCCTCGTGATTCCGTTCGACTGCACGACCTACCGCACCGCGACGCGCTGGGCGCCCGGCGGCCCGACGCTACGCTTCCAGGTGGGGCTCGAGGACATCGAGGATCTGAAGGAGGATCTGGATCGGGGTTTTGGGCGCCTACGGAAGGCAGCGGCCGATTGATCGCGGATGCGAAAATAGAGCACGCCGCGCGTGGGCCGGTGCGGAACTCGCAATGACGGAGAGCGAGGGTCCCTTGCGGATCGTCGCCCCGTCCCACGGCCTCCCCGTTGACAAGGTGGCGCGCCTTGGGCGTTTGAAGGCCAAGCCATGGAGGCCGCTCGTTGCGCACGTTTCTGATCGACACCGACACCGCCTCCGACGACGCTGTCGCGATCCTGATGGCGCTCGCGGCGCCCGACGTCCGGGTCGCCGCGTTGACCACGGTCGCCGGCAACGTCGGACTCGAACAGGCGACGCGCAACGCGCTTTATGCCGCCGAGATAGCTGGCTCGGACGTGCCAGTGTTTAAGGGCGCCGCCGCTCCGCTGGCTCGCCGCCACGAGGACGCGTTCTGGTTCCACGGTCGCGACGGCTTCGGCGATCGCGGGTATCCCCCGCCGAGCCGCGCAGCGGAGCGGGAGAACGCGGTCGACGCCCTGCTGCGCCTATCCGAGGCCGAACCCGACCTCACCTTGGTCACGCTCGGACCGCTGACCAACGTCGCGCTGGCGCTCGCGCGCGATCCCGGCTTCGCCGAGCGGATCGGGCGGTGCGTCATCATGGGCGGCGCCCCCTGCTGCGAGGGCAACGTCACGCCAGCCGCGGAATACAACATCTGGGTCGATCCAGAAGCCGCGCGGCGGGCATTCCGCTCGCAATTGCCGATCGAGATGGTGGGCTGGCATGTGTCCCGCGGCGCCTCGGTGCTCGACGAGGTTGAAATCTCCGATATTCTCGCACTCGATACGCCCAAGGCCCGTTTCGCGATCGACTGCAATGTCAGAGCGAAAGAGGCCTATTTCACACAGACCGGGGAACGCGGCCTTTCCCTCGCCGACCCCACGGCGATGGCCGTGGCGCTCGATCGCCGGATCGGCACGAGTTGGAGCCGGCATTTCGTCGAGATCGAATGCGCGAGCGAATTGACCCGGGGCATGACGATTGTAGACCGTCTAAATGTGGCCGCGGACGAGAGCAATAAGCTGGCCTGGCGCGACGCTCTGAGCGCCGGGTCCAAGTGCGACGTGTGCTGGACGTTCGACGCCGTCGGCTACAAGGCGATGCTCGAGCGCGCGCTCGCTTGAAGGAGACGAGCATGGTCGCCGACGCGAACCTGCTGGGTGATCAATCCTCGCCATATCTTCTGCAACACGCGCACAATCCCGTGCACTGGCGCCCCTGGGGCCTCGATGCGCTCGCCGAGGCCCGCCGGCGCGACTGCCCAGTCCTGCTCTCGATCGGCTACGCCGCCTGCCACTGGTGCCATGTGATGGCGCACGAGTCCTTCGAGGACGCCGAGACCGCCGCGCGGATGAACGCCGGCTTCGTCAACATCAAAGTCGATCGCGAGGAGCGGCCCGACATCGACCACCACTACATGGCGGCGCTGCATGCGATGGGCGAACAAGGCGGTTGGCCCCTGACGATGTTCCTGACCCAGGACGGCGTACCCGTCTACGGCGGCACGTATTTTCCGCCGACGCCGCGCTATGGCCGACCTTCGTTCATGCAGGTCTTGCAGGCGGTCGAAAATGCCTGGCAGACGAAGCGCGACGAGCTGCTGGTACAGGGGCAGGCGCTCGTCGCGCATCTCGCCGAGCAGGCCGCGCCGCGCCCCGCCGGCGAGATCGGCCCCGACGACCTGACGCGCGTCGGCGAGTCCTTCCTGCGCCTCCTCGACCCGGTCAATGGCGGGATCGGTCGCGCGCCGAAATTCCCGAACGCGCCGATCTTTCACTTCCTCGCAGGCGAGTTCTTCCGCCGCCGCGACCCGCGCATGCGCGCGGCCGTCCGCGCCCTGCTCGACGCGCTGTGCGCGGGCGGCATCTACGATCACCTCGGCGGCGGCTTCGCGCGCTATTCGACCGACGCCGAATGGCATGTCCCGCATTTCGAGAAGATGCTTTACGACAACGCGCAGATCCTCGAATTGCTCGCGCTCGCGCATGCGGAAACGCCTGACACAATCTACGAGGAGCGGGCGCGGGAAACCTTCGCCTGGCTGATGCGCGAGATGCGCGTCGGCGACGCCTTCGCCTCCTCGCAGGACGC
>DASXYQ010000348.1:0-3154 GCA_036502445.1 Roseiarcus sp.
GAGGATCATCCGTTCGGCCACGCCAAGATCGAGGCGGTCGCCGCGCTGGCGCAGACCGGCTTCCTCGCGGCGCTCTCGATCGGGGTCGCATTCGAGGCGATCCGCCGGCTCGGCCAGCGGAGCGAAGACGTCGACGCCAACGCGCTCGCGTTCGCGGCGATCGGGCTCTCGCTCGTCGTCGATCTCGTGCGTTGGCGCGCGCTGCGGCGCATCGCGGCGGAAACGGGAAGCGATGCGCTCGCCGCCGACGCGCTGCACTTTTCGAGCGACCTCGTCTCTTCGGCGCTGGTGCTGATCGGCCTTGCCGCGACGCGCGCGGGGTTCGTCCGCGCCGACGCGCTCGCCGCGATCGGCGTCGCGGCGTTCATCGCCGTCGCCGGCTTTCGTCTGGGGCGGCGCACCATCGACGCTCTGGTCGACGCCGCGCCCAAGGGCCTCGCCAGCAAGGTCCGCAGCGCGATCGAGGCGATACCGGGCGTCGCGGGCGTCGACTTTCTCAGGCTTCGCCGCAGCGGCCCGAACGTAGTAGGCGATCTCGGGCTGTTCGTATCGCGCACGCTGCCGCTCGAACGCGTCGCCGCGATCAAGTCGCACGTCGAGGCCCTGCTGCTGGCGCGCTGGCCCGCGACCCGGCTCACCGTCACCGCCAATCCGCTCGCGCTCGACGATGAAACCGTGCTCGAGCGGGTGCAGATGATCGCGAGCCGGCGGCGTCTGTTCGTCCATCACGTCGCAATCCAACGTATCGAGGGCCGCGCGAGCGTCACGCTCGATCTCGAGGTCGAGGGCCGGATGAGTCTGGGCGAGGCGCACGAGGTGGCGACCCAGTTGGAAAACGCGATAGAAGACGAATTGGGCGCCGACATCGAAGTGGAGACCCATATCGAACCCCTGGAGACGCGCGAACTTCCGGGACACGACGCGGATCCTGAGCTGACGCGAAGCCTTCGGGAAGCGCTCGCCCGCCTCGCGGCGCAGGACGGGACCTTGCGCGAGATCCACGACGTGCGTCTTCGCGCGGCCGCGGGCGGCTATTTCGGCATTTTCCACTGTCGCGTCGATCCCGCAACGACGGTCGAGGCCGCGCACCGCAAGGTCGACGCGCTCGAAACCGCCGTGCGCCGCGAATTTCCCGAAATATTGCGCCTCGTCGGGCACGTCGAACCTGCGAGATAGACTCGCGGCCGCACGGGCAGATCAATCAGAGAAAGAGATCATGATCACAACGCAAATTTCCTCGAGAGGCCGTTTTCCGGCCTCGCTGATTTGCATGCTTCTGGCTGCGCCGGCGTTCGCGGCGGAGAAGCCGAGCCCAAGTCCGGACACGCCCTCCCCTTTCGTGACCGAGTCGCGAGTTTCCGCGACGATCGAATTCGGACTGCCGGCGTTGGCCGCATCGCTCGAACGCGACATCCCTCGTCGACTGGCCATGATCGACGAGCGCGTCAACTGCGTCCACAGGCGCGTGTTCGCGTTCCGGGTCAACGCCAATTGCGACATTTCGGGCTATGTCGAGCGAACCGGTGGCGTCTCGCTATATGGCAGAGGCGACCATGTGATTGGCGCCGTGACCATTCGTGGCGCCGTCTCCGGCCAGGGCGCCAACATATTCACGTCCCGTATTCATGGCGAAGCCGAAGCCAGGGCGACGGTGGAGGCGGAGGCGAAGCCACAATTGCGGCGCGACTGGTCGCTCGATTTAAATTTGAGCGACAGTCTGCATTGGAACGAGCCGCCGGTGCTGCATGTCCTCGGCCGCGACATCGCGCTGGAGCGCTATGTCGAGCCGCGCGTCCACGCTCAACTGGCGGCTATCCGGTCGCGAGCCCAGGCCGCTGCGCGGTCCCTCGATCTTCGCGGCAAAGCGGAGGCGGCTTGGCGCGAAGCCTTCGCACCGATCCAAATCTCGGACGGTCCGGAAGCCTGGGTGCAGATCACCCCGCAGACCGCCGCGTTTGCCGGAGTCCGGGCGACGGACAAAGTGCTCGCCGGCTCGCTCGAGTTCTCGGCGCACGTCGAGACTGTCGTCGGCCGCGCGCCCTCGCCCTCGACGCCGACTCCGCTTCCACCGCTCGGAGACGAAGTCCACGCGCCGGGCACATTCGACGTCATCATACCCGTCCATATCGGTTATGATGTCCTGCGCGCAAAGATCATGGAGACGATTGGCGCCGCGCCGAAGAGCGACCTGAGCTTGCGCGACGTGCAAATCTATCCATCGTCGGGAAAGCTCGTCGTCGGCCTTCGCATTGCGAAATCGTCTGCCGCCGATCCGGGCGCTGGCGATTGGATTTATCTCTCCGGCGCGCCGAAAGCGGATACCGCCAGTTCGACGATCACGGTCCCGGATCTCGCGGCGCCGGGTGACGATATCGGTCCGCTGCTGGGCAACGACCAACTTCTCCAGCAATTGCGACGACAGGTGAGCGTCAGCTATCTCGCGACCTATCAAAAATGGCTCGACGCGGCAAACCAGAGGCTGAAGCGGACTTTGAAGAACGGATTCCGCATGGAGGGTCATCTGGCGGCGGCGCGCCTCGACAAGATCCTGCTCTTGTCCGACGGCGTCGTCCTCGCGTTCCACGCGAACGGTGAGTTGAAGATACTTTATAGGCTTTGAATTGGGGCTGGGCTGCGAAAACTTCTTGACACGTCATAGTTGAATCGAGACCCGCGGGAGATCGGCGTCCCAAAGGTCACATCCCCATCGTGGCATCAATTTCTAGGCATTGCACGAAGCGCCGATTCGCGCATTGGGCGAGTTTGGCGGCGGGCGATAAAATGGTTATGATTCCCCTAGGGGCATTTCAGCGATTCGGGCGGCTCATGGATTTCGACAACGACGAGCCGGAATTGCGCAGCGCGCACGTGATAGTCGTCGGCAACGAAAAGGGTGGCGCGGGCAAATCCACGCTTTCGATCCATCTGATAGTCGCCTTGCTCAAGGCGGGTTATAAGGTCGCCTGCATCGATCTTGACACGCGCCAGCAGACGCTGACGCGGTTCCTCGAAAACCGGCGGTCCTGGTCGAGCCACGCGCATTGGCCGATCGAGCTGCCGCTACATTGCGCGATGCGGCGCGGCGAGAGCAACGACGTTCGCGCCAACGAGGCGCTGGAGTTCTCGATGTTCGCCGACGCGATCGGCGCCGTCG
>DASXYQ010000349.1:0-4948 GCA_036502445.1 Roseiarcus sp.
GCCGCCGTGACGGGCGGCGGCATGTCCTCGCGGCTGTTCCAGGAAGTACGAGAGAAGCGCGGGCTCGCCTATTCCATCCACGCCTTTCATTGGGCCTATGCCGAAGCGGGCCTGTTCGGCTTCTATGCGGGTTCGGCGGCGGCCCGGGCGGGCGAACTGATGGCCGCGGCGCTGGACTGCCTGGCCGAGGCGACGATGAGCCTCGACGAGGTCGAAGTGGCCCGCGCCAAAGCGCAGATGAAGGTCGCCACGCTGACCGCGCTCGAATCGCCCGGCGCGCGCGTGCAGCAATTGGCGCGGCAGATGTTCGTTTACGGGCGCGCGCTCACACTGGAGGAAATGACGGCGCGGATCGAGGCGATCAACGTCGAGGACGTCCGTCGAGTGGGCGCGTCGATGCTGAGATCGCCGCCGACGCTCGCCGCGATCGGCCGGGTGGGCCGGGTGTTCGGCGCGGAAAAGATCGCGCGCCGGCTGCGCGGGACGTAAGGTCGAACCATGGCGCTGTTCCGACTGTCCAAGATCGCCGAACCCGAGCCGCTGCTGCGCGGCGACGGGATCTATCTTCGCCCGGCGGTTTCCGGCGATTTCTCCGCCTGGGTTCGCCTGCGGTCCGAAAGCCGCGAATTCCTGACGCCGTGGGAGCCCATCTGGCCCGAGGACGATCTCACGCGCGCGGCGTTTCGACGGCGATTGCGCCGGCAATCGGACGAAATGGCGCGCGACGAGGCCTTTTCCTTTCTGATCTTCGACGCGGGCGCAGATACGCTGCTGGGCGGCTTGACCCTGGGCGGCATCCGGCGCGGCGTCGCGCAATCGGGGACGCTGGGCTACTGGATGGGCGCCCCGCACGCCGGCAAGGGGCGCATGACGCGCGCGGTGGCGGCGGCGGTGCGATTCGGCTTCTCGGCGCTCCGGCTGCATCGGATCGAAGCGGCGTGTCTGCCCGAAAACTCTGCGTCGCAAACCCTGTTGGAGCGCAACGGCTTTCAGCGCGAGGGCCTCGCGCGATCCTATCTCAGGATCAACGGGGCGTGGCGGGACCACTTGCTGTATGCGCTGGTCGAACCCGAGGCGGCGCGCCTTGGCTGAACCGATGATGCCCCCGGACCGCGGTGGAGCGATCGCCGTTCGGCGCTTGGCGGCGCTCTGCCTGTTCGTCTGGCTCGCGCTCACCGGGCAGGGCGCCCTCGCGGTGGAGTCGGTGCGCGTGCCGGCCGACGCCGACGCGATCGATCTGACCGGCGCAGTCGAGCATTTCGGCGCGCAGGGCGATCGCATCCAGGTTTCGACCGCGCCGGGTCCCGACGGCATCGTCAGGCGCATCGAGGTGAGCGCGCTGCAGGCGGGCGGACAGCCGTCCTGGATCGTCTTCGCGCTGACCAACGATTCGGACGAACAGCTGACGCGACTCGTTGTCGCGCCACACTTTCGTTTCGTCGGTTCGGGCATCCTCTGGCCAGATCTCGGCTCGGCGCGAATCACGACGATCACCGCCAGCCAGGGGAACGCGCCTCAGCGCGACGACGCGCTCGACGCCGATGTGTTTCGATTGACGCTCGACCCCGGCACCACCGTGACCTATGTCGCCGAGTTGCGCGCGCCGTCGCTGCCCCAGCTCTATCTCTGGGAGCCGGACGCCTACAAGGACAACGGGGCGAGTCTGACGCTCTATCAGGGCATCCTGATCGGCATCGCCGGTCTGCTCGCGCTGTTCCTGACGATCGTGTTCGTGGTGCGCGGCGCGTTGGTCTTTCCCGCCGCGGCCGCGCTCGCGTGGGCCGTGTTCGCCTACGTCTGCATCGACTTCGGGTTCTGGCGCAAGATTTTCTCCTTCGACGATGATTCCGAGCGAATCTGGCGGGCCGGGGTCGAGGCGACGATCGGGGCGACTTTGATCGTCTTTCTGTTCGCTTACCTCAATCTGCGCCGTTGGCACGTGCGATTCCTGCACATCGGCATGGTCTGGCTTCTGCTGATGACGGTCGTCGTCGCACTTTCCGTCTACAACGCGCCGGTGGCGGCGGGCGTGGCGCGCATTTCGATCGCCAGCGTCGCCGGCATCGGGTTGTTGCTGATCCTGAGTTTGGCCGCCAGCGGCTCGGACCGCGCCGTCATGCTGATTCCGACCTGGTTCCTGCTCGTCGTCTGGGTCTTCGCGGCGGGCGCCACCGCTTTGGGACAAATCACCAACGACCTCGCCTCGCCGGGGTTGATCGGCGGGCTGGTGCTGATCGTGATGCTGATCGGTTTCACGATCATGCAGAGCGCCTTTTCCGGCGGCGCGATCTTGCGCACCGGGGCCGACGCCGAGCGGCGCGCGCTCGCGATGACCGGCTGCGGCGACGCGATCTTCGACTGGAACGTCGGCGCCGACCAGATTTATGTCAGCAGCGAACTCGAGACCCAACTCGGACTCAACCGCGGGACGCTCGAGGGGCCGGCCGCGAGCTGGCTGGACGTATTGCATCCGCTGGATCGCGACCGTTACGTCGCGGCGCTCGACGGTCTCTTGCATCAGCGCTCCGGCCGTATCCAGCACGACATCCGTTTGCGCGGCGCCGACGGCCACTATTCCTGGTTTCTCCTGAAGGCGCGTCCGGTGATCGGCGCGCAGGGCGAGGTCGTTCGCGTCATCGGCGCGCTTTCCGACGTCACCGAAAGCAAAGAGGCCGAGGAACGCATCCTGCACGACGCGATCCACGACAATCTGACGGGCCTGCCGAATCGCGAACTGTTCTTCGACCGGCTGGAGGCGGCGTTGATCCAAGCGCGCCGGGGCGGTTCGCCGCGGCCGCTGGTGATCGTGATCGACATCGACCGTCTGCAAACCGTCAACGACTCGATGGGAATGTCGTTCGGCGATTCTGCGCTGTTGACGACGGCTCGCCGAGCGTCGCGCGATCTCAAGCCGGGCGACACGCTCGCGCGGCTGGGCGGCGACAAGTTCGGCGCGATCGTGATGATAGAAGGCGACGCAGCGCGGGCGAGCGCGATGGGGGAGGCGCTCCGCACGCAGCTCGCCCATCCCATCAGCTTCGGCGACCGCGAGGTCGCGCTGACCGCCTCGCTGGGCCTCGCGCTCTACGAACCCGCGCTCCACGCCAAGGGCGTCGATCTGTTCGCCGACGCGGACATCGCCTTGGCCAACGCGAAGAAGGCGGGTGGCGATCGCGCCGTGCTGTTCGCCCGTGAAATGCGCGCCTCACGGGAGAACCGCGGCGGACTGGAGAACGATCTGCGCCACGCGCTCCAGCGCGGCGAGATCCTCGTTCTGTTTGACCCGATCGTCCGATTGGAGGATCGCACGGTCGCCGGCTTCGAGGCCTCGCCGCGTTGGCGGCATCCTCGCTTGGGTATGTTGGGTCCCCGCGAGTTCCTGTCGGCGGCCGAAGCGTCGGGCGTCCTGACCGGCATCGGCGCCTTGGCGCTCGAGGCCACCGCGCGCGAACTCGCGGCGTGGCAGAGAGCCCTGGAGGTCACGCCGCCGATCTTCGCCAGCCTCAACGTCTCCTCGCGCCAGATGCTCGGACAGGATTTGCTCGCCGACGTCAGGGCCGCGCTCAACCGCCATAATGTGTTGCGCGGCACGCTCAAGCTTGAGATGACGGAGAGCCTGGTGATGGAGAACCCCGAATACGCCGCGCAACTTCTCCCCCGCGCGCACGAACTCGGCGCCGGCCTGGCGCTGGACAATTTCGGCGCGGGCTACACGTCGCTGAGCCATCTCGAACGTTATCGCTTCGATACGCTCAAGATCGATTCGGCGCTGGCGCGACCGAACGGAACCGGCGGCCGCCCGCTCATCCTTCGCTCGGTCATCTCGATGGCGCACGACCTCGGGATGGACGTGATCGTCGATGGCGCGGAGTCCGAATCGGACGCGGTCGAACTCTCCCAAATGGGTTGTGAATTCGCACAAGGAAGCGCGTTCGGCAAACCGATGACGGCGCAGCAGGCTCGCAAATTGATGGGGGCCGCCACGGAGTGAGGCGCCGGCTGTGGACATTGGGGAGAAGCCGGCTTCGCACTTGTCAAACTGCTGAGCGAAGCCGATGTCTGGCCGGGAATGAAGTTTTCGACCGAATTCCTCGACGAGATCCGCGCCCGGGTCCCGCTGTCCCAGGTCGTGGGCGCGCGCGTCCAGCTCAAGAAGGCAGGGCGCGAATGGCGTGGGCTCTCGCCGTTCAACAAGGAGCGCACGCCCTCGTTTTTCGTCAACGACCAAAAGCAATTTTATCACGATTTCTCGTCCGGCAAGAGCGGCGACATCTTTACGTTCCTGGTCGATGTCGAAGGCCTCGGCTTTCCCGAGGCGGTCGAGCGGCTCGCCGGGATGGCCGGCCTGCCGATGCCGCGGCGCACCCCGGAAGGCGAAGTTCGAGAGAAGCGGCGCGCCACCCTGCATGAGGCGCTGGCGCTCGCCGCGCGGATCTTTGAGGGGAGCCTGCACGATCCCGTCGGGGCGAAGGCGCGCGGCTATCTCGCCGATCGCCGGCTCGATACGGCGACGCAACGCGAGTTCGGCCTGGGCTTTAGCTCGCCGGAGCGCTTCGCGCTGCGCGACGCGCTGGCGGCCAAGGGCGTCGAGACCGCCGAGATGATCGAGGCCGGCCTGCTGCATCACGGCGAGGGGATCGCCGTGCCCTACGATCGATTCCGCAACCGCGTGATGTTCCCGATTCACGATCGCTCTGGCCGAGTCGTCGCTTTCGGCGGTCGCGCGCTCGATCCGGACGCCAAGGCCAAATACCTCAACTCACCGGAAACAGAGCTTTTCCACAAGGGATCGCTGCTGTTCAATCATCATCGCGCGCGCAAACCCGCGCACGAGCGCCAGCAGATCATCGTCGTGGAAGGCTATGTCGACGTCATCGCGATGAGTCAGGCCGGATTTCCCCAAACGGTCGCGCCCCTGGGGACCGCGTTGACCGAGGACCAATGCGCG
>DASXYQ010000350.1:0-2056 GCA_036502445.1 Roseiarcus sp.
TCCGGCTGGCGACTTCGTCGAAAGTAACGGTCGCCTCGCAACCCGCGCGCTTGTTGACTTCCGCGATCAGTCGGTCGTTGACGCCAGGACGGCTACGCAGATGCGCCGCCGACGCGGCCCTGACGGCTTCGATGTCCTGCAGCGTCAAATTAGCGGCTGTTTCCAAGCGTGCGAGGAGCTCCGCGACCACGGACGCCGGCTGTTTGAGTCGTCTTTCGACCACCCACAGCGTTTCCGCGAGGACGATCAGGTTTACGTAGAATATCTGGTGGGGGTCGCCGAGCAGGTGTTGGACCGCGGTCCATTGCGCGGGATTGTCGGGGGGCCAAACGCGATCGTCGATCAGCCACCTTAATAGAATGTTGGTATCGATACCCAGCACTCCCGTCGACACCTAACGCTCGGGGTCCTGTCGGCGGCCCTCGGGCATCGAGCGTTCGCGCGCCTCCTCAATCCATTTCTTTACCTCGGCGGATGTGACCATGGGCCCGTCTCGGATGATGCCTTTCAAATCCCCAAGAGTTTCGCGCTTGGTCCCGATGCGGTAACCGCCGTCCGGGGCCTCGCTGAAAACGACTTTGTCGCCTGCCGCGATCCGTAACGCGGTTCGCAGCTTGGCGGGCAAGGTGATCTGTCCTTTGCTGGTCACTTTGGCTTCGAAATTCGCCATTCGAATTTTCCCGTCCATGGAAGGACCGTTTCCTTACGCTTCTAGCCGAAATGTAAGGCGAATTCAACTCGCGACAAGTGATTCGGCGGGCCAAGCCATGTCGCCGCATCCGCAAGATGGCTGCGCGAGCGTTTGCTCGCGTCTGAGGGCTTGAACGCGTGGGCGCGATCGCATTGCTTTCAGAATGTCATCCGGGCGTCGAACGGATTGCGTATTCGCAATGTCCCATCGACCATCATTTCGTTCTGGAGGTCTTCCGACCAGAAGACGCCGCAGTCCGCTCTCAGCGCCGCCGCCACCATCAGCGCATCGAAAGGCGAAAAGCCCAACTGCTCGGCCAACCCGAGGCCCGCCTCGTGGGTTTCGATGTCCAGCGGCGCGATGATGGGACAGAGGGCGCGAATCGCCGTCAGCGCCTGACGGGTCTCCAGCCATGTCATCTTCAGCTTCCGGCGCGCGACATTCGCGAATTCGTTCAGGCCTTGTAATCCGACCACGCAACCTCGTGCGAGCACAGCCTCGGCGATCGCGGATTTCGGATCGACGCTGAAGGCGTAGACGAGGATGTTCGTGTCGAGAAATTCCCGGGCGCGCGCGCTCATCGCGCGTTGGCTTCGTCTCGGTCGAATTTCCAGTCGGGGGGCAACGGCTTGCGCAGCGAGCGGATCAGCGCGAGCGCCCGTTCGCGCGAGCGATCGAGCTCTACGTCGAAGGCGCGTTGGCCCACGACCCGAATGTCGATCTCGTCGCCCTCCTTCAGGCCCAGCGCCTCGACGACGGCGGCAGGCAGCCGCACCGCTAGACTGTTTCCCCAACGCGCGACTTGCATGGATGCCCTCCAAGGATACACGTGACCTCACGTATATCCTGAGTGGCACTTTTGTCGAGAGGGCAATACATGGCGCCGCCCGGGACTGCCCTCGCGCTTTGCAATGTAGCCGGGCTCAGCGAGCGCGGCCGGCGCCGAGCGCTCCGACCATTGCGCCGGCGGAAGGGCCGCATCCCCCGCGCCGCCCGCTTGCGTAGACGCGCGCGCGCGTCCCCGATAGAACCGAACCCGCCTGCAGCGGGGGGACGATGTTCCAGAAGATTTTGATCGCCAATCGCGGCGAGATCGCTTGCCGGATCATCAGGACCGCGCACGCGATGGGGATCGCGACGGTCGCGGTCTATTCCGAGGCCGACAAGGACGCGCTCCACGTCGAAATGGCCGACGAGGCGGTCGCGATCGGACCGGCGCCGGCGGCCGAGTCCTACCTCGTGATCGAGAAGATCGTCGCCGCGGCCAGGGAGACCGGCGCGGAGGCGGTGCATCCCGGCTACGGCTTTCTCTCCGAGCGCGCAGCTTTTGCGCGGGCGCTCGGCGAGGCGGGAATCGTCTTCATC
>DASXYQ010000351.1:0-7824 GCA_036502445.1 Roseiarcus sp.
CGCGCAAGGCGCTCAACGCGCATCTGCGCGACAGCGGCTTATTTTTCCCGATCGACCCGGGAGCGGACGCATCGATCGGCGGCATGGCGGCGACGCGCGCTTCCGGCACCAATGCGGTGCGCTACGGCACGATGAAGGACAACGTGCTGTCGCTGGGGATCGTCACCGCCGACGGCGCCTTCCTGCGCACGGCGAGCCGAGCGAAAAAGTCGTCGGCCGGATATGACCTGACGCGGCTGTTCGTGGGATCGGAGGGCACACTCGGCGTCATCGTCGAGGTCACGCTGCGCCTCGCCGGCGTCCCCGAAGCGATCGCGGGCGGTCATTGCCCATTCAGCGACGTTCGCTCCGCGTGCACCGCGACGATACAAACGATCCAGTCGGGGATACCGATCGCGCGCATCGAACTCTTGGACGAGCTGCAGGTCAAGGCGTGCAACGCCTATTCGAAGCTCGACCTGCCGGAGACGCCGATGCTGTTCGTCGAATTCCACGGCACACCCGACAGCGTGGGGGAGCAATCGCGCCGTTTCGACGAAATCGCCGCCGACAATCAGGGCGGACCGCTCGTCTGGACGACGCAAACCGAGGAGCGAAACCGGCTCTGGCAGGCGCGGCACGACGCCTATTGGTCCGCGTTGGGGCTGCGCCCGGGCTCGCGTCCGTTCGCGACCGACGTCTGCGTGCCGATCTCGAGGCTCGCCGATTGCGTCGAGGAAACCCAGCGCGACGTTGCCGAGGCTGGCCTGATCGCCCCGATCGTCGGCCATGTCGGCGACGGCAACTTCCACGTCAGTCCGCTCATTGACATGAGCGATCCCGACGAAATCGCGCGCGCCGACGCCTTCGGCGAACGCCTCGCCCGCCGCGCCATCGCGATGGGGGGCACCTGCACCGGCGAACATGGCGTCGGTCAGAAAAAGATCGGTTATCTCGAAGTGGAGCACGGGCCCGAAACGCTCGATCTGATGCGCCGGGTCAAGGCGGCGTTCGATCCCGCGAACATATTCAACCCGGGGAAGATTTTGAGGTAGGGCGCGCGGCCGTTGCCTCTACTACTGTTACTCAGTATATGACAAAGGTCCGCTTCGAATTGGATCCACGAAAGGCGGATCGAAATTGGCGGATCCACGACGTCTCTTTCGAACACGCCGCTGTTGCAATAAGCGACGTTTTTGCGATCGATTGGCTTGACGATAGTGAAGACTGCGACGAGGACCGTTTCAATATACTGGGCATGTGCGAAGGCGTCTTGTTGCACGTAACCTATACAGAGTGAGGCGAGCGCATTCGTATTATTTCAGCCTGGAAGGCGGAGCGCCATGAAACAGACGATTGTTTCCGCGAGAATTCTCCCCGATAAGACAGTCGTGGAAATACTTCCCGACGGGACGGAACGACCTTTTCCGAAGAGGCCGATGCGTCCGATGTCCGAGGAAGAGATATCGGCGGCCGCGGCCGCCGATCCGGACGCGCGGCCGATGACCCCCGACGAATTGCGATCGGCGCGGCGAGTGCCACGCGCGAAGACGCTGCGTCGCGCCCTTGGTTTGACCCAAGAGGAGTTCGCTTATCGCTATCATATCCCGCTCGGCACGTTGCGCGACTGGGAGCAAGGCCGTACCGAACCGGATCAACCCGCGAGGGCGTATCTTCGCGCGATCGCGGGTGACGCAGACGCTGTCTCGCGGGCGCTGGAAAACGGACCGCGCCGACAAAAGGGTGCCGACGGGACCATCACTCGACTTGGTCATCGGGGGACTGCAATCCGTCGGCAAGGTAAGGTTTGACGCCCTTCTCTCGGCGGATGTCGAGATATACCCCAAGAGATACGGGCCCTTCCGCCGCGAGTGTCTCGATTGTTTCGGCGTAGAAGTCCGCGCCGCCCGAAAGTCCGATAAATTCGCCACGAATCTTGCCGCTGTCCTCGTCGAAGGAAACGGTGGCGCGGCGCCCGTCGATTTCCATGGCTTGCCCGTCGACCCGCATCACTGCACCCGCTCATAATCCACGAACACGAAATCCGTCTCGTCGCGCGGCCCTCGCACGCCCGGTTCGTGCTTCACTTCGCGCCAGTGGGCTTTGTCGATTGTGGGAAACCGCGCGTCGGCCGGCGGCGCCAGATCGACCTCGGTGATGTAGAGCCGGTCGGCGATCCCGATCATCTGAGCATAAATCTCGCCGCCCCCGGCGACCATGATCTCGGGGGCTCCGCGCGCAACCTCAAGCGCCGCCGGAATGTCGTGCGCGACAGTGACGCCGGGGTGGGCCCAAGCCCGATCGCGGGTGACGATGATCGTTTCCCGGCCCGCCAGCGTGCGGCCGATCGCCTGGTAGGTCTTGCGCCCCATGATCAGCGGCTTGCCCATCGTCAGCCGCTTGAACCGCTGGAGGTCGCTGGAGAGGCGCCACGGTATCGCATTGCCGGCGCCGATCGCCCCGTTGCGCGCGACGGCCGCGATCAACGAGACGATCGGAACGCTCACACCGCCACCGGCGCCTTTATCGCCGGCCAGGGATCGTAGCCCTCGAAGACGATGTCCTCGGCCTTCAGATCGAACAGGGCGCCGCGCGATGACGCCGCGGCGGGAGCGAGCCTGAGCCGGGGCAGCGGGCGCGGGGTGCGCGCCAGTTGCTCGCGCGCCTGGTTTTCGTGGTTGCGATAGAGATGCGCATCACCGAACGTATGTACGAACTCGCCGACGCCGAGACCGCACTCCCGAGCGACCAAATGAGTCAACAGTGCATAACTCGCGATATTGAAGGGAACGCCGAGGAAGATATCGGCGGAACGCTGGTAGAGCTGACAGGAAAGCCGCCCATCGGCGACGTGAAACTGGAAAAGGCAATGGCACGGCGGCAGTTTCATCCGCTCGATTTCGGGCACGTTCCAGGCGGAGACGATCAGCCGGCGTGAATTCGGGTTGCGCTTGATCTCCGATAGCAGCCAAGCGATCTGGTCGTGCGTCTTGCCGTCTGCGCCGGCCCACGCGCGCCATTGCTTGCCGTACACGGGTCCGAGATCGCCGTTCTCGTCGGCCCACTCATTCCAGATCGATACGCCATTGGCCTCGAGATAGCGGATGTTGGCGTCGCCGTTCAGGAACCAGATCAATTCGTGCACGATCGACTTGAGGTGTAGCCGCTTGGTCGTGACCAACGGAAAGCCGTCGCGCAAATCGAAGCGAATCTGTCGGCCGAACAGCGAGCGAACGCCAACGCCCGTACGGTCGTCCTTGGCGACGCCGTCGTCGAGCGCTTCGCGCAAAAGTTCGAGATAAGCACGCATGGGGCCCTTTATTCGGGTCAGGCGCCCCTCTTAGACGATTCGGTGCGACAAGCGAATTGACCGTGCCCGCCGCGCGGCGCCTCACATTCATCTGAGGCAAGGCCGAACAACGCCGTCGCCGTTCCGCTCGACAGCCATGTCAATGGAGGCTGACGGTCTCCAGCTCGTGCTCCCAGGCGTTGGCGAGCGCGGCGTCCTTGGAGTCGGTCAACATGATCGGCGAGCCGTCCGCGGCGAGCAGTGCGAACAAGCGCAAGCCGGGCCGGATCGCCGGGGCCTGCGGGAACAATCGCTGCGCATCCTCGGACTTGATGGTCTTGACATAGGCGATCGCGCCGCCTCCCAGATGGGCGAACTCCTGCTCGGTCAATGTTGTCATTCTTCCGCTGGCGTTGGACATCACTCTCACTCCTGTCGGGGCCGCCTCAGGCGCGCCCGCCACGACGCACACATTCAGTCGCGCGCCGAAATCAAAATTTTCCTCACTACGCGTTCGGGCTGGGGGCGAGCGACGTCGACCGACAGCAGTCCATCAGCAAGTTCGGCGCCAACGACGTGCATGCCTTCCGCAAGCAGAAAACTGCGCTGAAATTGCCGTGCGGCGATCCCGCGATAGATATAATCTCGGGCCTTGTCTTCCTGCTGGCGTCCCCGTATCAGCAGCTGGTTCTCCTCCTGCGTCACTTCGATCTGATCGCGGGCGAATCCCGCCACTGCAAGCGTGATGCGCAAAAGCTCCGGTGCGTCGCCCGAGGCGGCGATTCGTTCGATGTTGTAGGGAGGATATCCGTCCGAGGCCGACCGCGACGCTTTGTCGAGCGCCCGCTCGATCTGATCGAAGCCAAGCAGAAACGGAGAACTCAATGCCGGTGCGCGCACCATTTTCGAAGCCCCTTTCAAGGCGCTCCGCCGTTTCGGTCTTCGCCAGAACGACCGCGTCGGCTGTCTCGAACTATCACCGGGCGCCCCGTCAGGCGACGCGCCGGCCTTGAGGAATATGGCGCGGCGGCCGATACGTTCAAGACCCATCCGCTGCGGCGACGCGGCCGACCGGGTCCTTCCCGCGCCACGCTGATCCGTAAACATGAAACAATTCTGAACGGGGCGCCAGACCCGAATCGCTCGGCGCGCGTTCGCGCGAATCGGAGTAAGTGGGGGCGTCCCGAGTTCAGGCCGGAATTGGGAACGCTCGGCGGATTCGCCAGCATCCGTGCATTTTGTGAGGGCGGTCTCGACGGTGAAGCTGGGGACGAAACGCCAATGCCAAGCCTGTGGCGCGAAGTTCTACGACCTCGCTAAACGCCCGGTCGTATGCGCGCGTTGCGGCGCCGAGGTGCAGCTCGACCGAATGCGCGGGCGGCCGCGCGTGAAGGCCGCAGAGACGGCGGCTCCCGATCGGAAGGCGGCCGTCGGGCCGCCGCCCATCGCCGCAGCAACCTCAACCCTGGCGAAGCACTGGTCGAGCGAGCAGTCCGCGGCGCTCGACCAGGTCGGACGCTGGCTACGGGCGGGCGAGCCACAGGTGTTTCGGCTGTTCGGCTATGCCGGCGTCGGCAAGACGACGCTGGCTCGACATGTCGCGGAAGGCGCGCAGGGCGAGGCGGTTTTCGCCGCCTTCACGGGCAAGGCGGCGCTGGTGCTGCGCTCAAAGGGTTGCGTCGGCGCTTCGACGATCCACGCGTTGATCTATCGTGCGAACGAGGGCGCGGAGGGTCCGCCGACGTTCACGCTCAACAAGGACGGTCCGGCTTCGCGCGCCGGCCTGATCGTGATCGACGAGTGCTCCATGGTCGATGCAGAACTGGGGCGTGATCTGCTCTCGTTCCGCAAACCGATCCTCGTTCTGGGCGATCCCGCGCAATTGCCGCCGGTCAAGGGCGGCGGTTTCTTCACCGATGCCGAACCCGATGTGATGCTCACGCAGATCCATCGTCAGGCAGAGGACAATCCCATCATTCGGCTGTCGCAGATCGTGCGCGACGGCGGGCAAATCGCGTACGGGACTTACGGCGAGAGCCAAGTCATCCCCCGCGAGCAGATCGAGGCGCCGATGGTTCTCGAAGCCGATCAGGTCTTGGTCGGCCTCAACCGGACGCGCCGGCTCTACAACCAACGCATCCGGACATTACGCGGGCTCGGCGAGCTCTTGCCTGTCGCCGGCGACAAGCTCGTCTGTCTGCGCAACGACCGCGCCAAGGGGCTGATCAACGGCGGACTTTGGCGGGTCGAGGAGCTCGGCGGCATTCGCAAGGACTTCGTGCGTATGACCGTCCGCTCCGAGGACGAACCCACTCGCGCCCCGACCAAGGTCGCCGTCCTGAAGGCCTTCTTCGAAGGCGGCGAAGCGGACCTGCCCTATCTGGTGCGCCGAGAATCCGACGAGTTCGACTATGGCTACGCCCTCACGGTGCACAAGGCGCAAGGGTCGCAATGGGACGACGTCATCGTGTTCGACGAGAGCCGGGCCTTCCGCGAGCATCAAGCCCGATGGCTTTATACAGGCGTTACGCGGGCGTCTCGTCGGCTCACCATCGTGCGCTGAGTGTCACCAACTCGCCCAGAGAGCCTCGAGCCCGTGAAAATGATACGCGTCGCGGTAACGCGGCGCTCGGGTCAGCCGCAGGCCCGGCAGGCGTTGCAGCACGATGTTCAACGCGACGCGCATTTCCAATCGCGCCAAGGGCGCGCCGACGCAGAAGTGAATGCCCCCGCCGAACGCCACGTGCGGATTGGGCGCGCGGCGTGGATCGAACCGGTCCGGATCGGCGAAGATAAGCGGGTCGCGATTGGCGGCGCCCAGCAGGAGCCCGATCCGATCGCCCTGCCGCAATCCTATACCCGCGATCTCGATGTCCCACAGCGCGTAGCGCGTGAAGAGCTGCAGCGGCGCATCGAAACGCAGCAATTCTTCGACCATCGCCTCGTCCACGCTGGAGTCCGCGGAGGGCGCGCCGCTCCGCTCCAGCATCGCTTTGAGGCCGTTGCCAATGCCGTGGACCGTCGCCTCATGACCCGCGTTGAGCAGGAGAATGCAGGTCGTCACGAGTTCGCCTTCGGTCAGGCGCGAGCCGTCCGATTCCGCCTCGATCAGGCGGCTGATCAGGTCGTCTCGCGGGTCAGCGCGGCGGCGCGCGATATGTTCTCGCATAAATTGCGCAAAATCCTTCGCGGCGGAGGCCGCCGAATCCTCGACCTCACGGGTGACGCCGAACTGATACATCGCGACCATCCGGTGGGACCATTCGAGCAGCTGCGGGGTCATCTCGGCCGGCGAGCCGATCAGTTCGGCGATCACGGCGACCGGAATCGGGGTCGCGAAGGCGGAAATCAGATCCACCTCTCCGGCCTCCTCGAAACCATCGATCAATCCGTTCGCCAGCGCCGCGATGCGCGGCGCCAGACGCTCGACCTGGCGCGAAACGAACGCGCGATTGACCAAGGCGCGCAGGCGGGTGTGTTCCGGCGGCTCGAGTTCCAACAGCGAATGCCGTTCGATGGCGTCGAAAGGCTCGAGATGCGCCGGCGGCTCCGGCCAACCCAGACTTTCGCGACTCGCCGCTTGCAGAATTTGTCGCCCGAACCGCCGGTCTCGCAACAACGCCGAGACATCGGAGTGGCGGCAGAAGCACCAATGGCCATATTGCTCCCAGAAAAAGACCGGCGTCACGGCCTGAATTTCGCGATAGGCGCGATAAGGATCGCCGTAAAACCAGGGGTCGCGAGGGTCCAGCGAGACCCGTCGGGAAGCGATGTCGATTTGCAACGGCATCGGCGCGACTTTCAGCGCAGGGGATAGTCGACTTCGACGATATAGGGACCACCGCCGACAGAATCGCGCGCGGAAAAGAGCACGAAACGTGGGGCCTCGAAGGGCGGCGCCTTCAGCGCGCCCCTCGCGCCGAGATAATCGGCGATTGCGAGGGTCGATGCCGAGCGCAGACTCGCCAAAGTCACATGCGGCGTGAAATTTCGCGTCTCCGGCGGCAGGCCGAGACGCCGAAGACGGCGTTCATGTTCGGCCTGCAGGTCGATCAATCCGGGAGTCGGCTTGATCCGCGCGACGACCGCCCGGGGCTTTTCGCCGCCAAACCAGCTCAAGCCCTCGAATTGGATCGAGACCGGCGGCCGGCGCACCATTTCGAGCGCGTCGGCGATATCGCTTGCCATGCGGGTATCGACGTCGCCGATAAAACGGAGCGTGATATGGTAATTTCCCGGTTCGCGCCAGCGCGCCCCAAATATGCCCCCGCGCGCCGAGGCCAACGCATCGGCGACGGTCGGGGGGATTTCAATGGCAGTGAAAAGTCGCGGCATCTCGAGCTCCGCCAGAGGCCTTATCGGGACATTGACGAACTCCCCAGAGCCAGCCGCTGGGATGCGAATCGCCTCGAGGAGAGTAGGCTCTTGTATCGGGCCGCGAGAAACTTCCTCTTGAAGACACATCGATCTGATGCTGCGACTACGAATCCTCTGGATTCAATTTCTGCACTCGAATACGGAGACCGCCGATCTCAGCTCTTTTCGCCGAGCGCCGC
>DASXYQ010000352.1:0-2806 GCA_036502445.1 Roseiarcus sp.
GCCGAACCTTGGTCCCGGCGAGATCGGCGGGCAGCACGATCTTCTTCTTGCCATGCAGCGCGCCGGGATCGTGAATGAACGCGAAGCAGAACTTGGTGTCCTTCATCTCGGTGGGCGCGTATTTGCGATACCATTCGTCGAGCGCGAGCGTGCCCTTCTTGCCGTCGCCGAAGGTGAAGGGAAGTTGCCCCGCCGCGATGATCGGAAACCGGCCTGGTTGATAACCCGGGTTCACGTAAGTGACGTCGGCGATGCCGTCGCGCGCCATGTCGTAATGATCGAACGCCTTGCCGAGTTGTTCGGACGGAAACACAGTCGCCTTGATGGTTCCGCCCGACGCCTTCTCGATATCGTCGGCCCAGGCTCGCGTCGCAGGCGTCAGAGGATGCGCGGGGGGGACCCAAAGGGAGATTTTCAGCTCGACCGTCTTGTTCGCGGCGACCGCGGGCTTCGGGCCCAGGGCCGCGCAGGCGGTCCACGCGCAAAAGACGGCGGCGCCGAGTGGCTTACCGAGGACGCGGCGAATCGCCGCGATTTTCGCTCCTGACATTGTTTCTCCTCCCGGTAACGTTTTGTTCTATGCTGGACGACGCGCGCTCGACAAATACATGTCATGCTCGCGAACGCGAGCATCCAGAACGCCACGACGCTTTCAAGCTTGGCGCCGCTTCCCTACCTTGCGTCGCCTCGTGGCGTCCCGACAGCTGAATACCCGCTTTCGCGGGTATGACAAACCTCTATCGATCGCCAGTTTCCTCGCAGCGGCTCGCGTCACTCGACGAGCACTTCCAGCAGCGTCGGAACCTCGGCGCGAAGCGTATGGCTGAGCGCTTCGCCCAATCGCGCCGGTTCGTCGACGCGCGACGCGGCGCACCCCATGCTATTCGCGAGCGCGACAAAATCGATCGCCGGCAGCTCAGTCCCCACGACAGCTTCGCCCTTTGCGAAACCGAACGCGGGCGCGAAATCCTGCAGCGCGGCGTAGCGGCGGTTGTTCAAGATTATGAAGGCGATGGGCAGCTCGAGCTGCGCTGCGCTCCACAGCGCCTGGATCGAATACATCGCCGAACCGTCGCCGATCAGGCCGATGACGCGCGCGCCCGGCTTTGCCAGCGCGATGCCCACCGCGGCCGGCATGCCGTAACCCAAGCCGCCGCTGTCCATGGTGAAATAGCCTTCGCTGCGCGTGATCGGAAGATAGGCTTGCATCGGCGGACGCGCAGTCGGCGCCTCTTCGACGATGATGGCGCCGGGATCGCGCAGTTCGGCGAGCGTCTGCATGAGGTAGGCGACCGAAATGCGCTCGGAAGGTTTTACGCGCGCACGCGCCGCCCTGCCCAGCGGCTCAGGGCGCGGCGCGGGCGCCGGTCGCGCCAAGAGATCGATCAGGCCGAGCCGAATGCTAGCGACGGCAGCGACGCCCACGGGCGTCCATGCGGCGATATTCGGATCGTCGATCAACTGAACGAGCTTGGCGCCGACAGGGATGTGCGGCCCCGCCCCTTCGACATGATAGGTGAAGGCCGGCGCTCCGATCGCGAAAATCAGATCCTGCCCCTCGAGCAGTCCGACGATCTTCTCGCGCATCGGCGGCAGGAATCCCGCGAACAACCGATGGTCCTCGGGGAAACCGCAGCGCCCGGCCATCGGCGCCCCCCAAACGAGCGCGTTGTGGCGCTCGGCGAGTTCCACCACGGCATCCCATGCGCCGTCGCGATCTATCGCGGATCCGGTGACGAAGGCCGGCCTTTCGCTCGCGTCGAGCGCGGCGCCGATCTGATCGATCACATCCGGCTCGGGGCGCAGCTCCGTGCTGACGACGCGGTGAGGGACCCGCTCCGCCGGGCGGTCCCAATCGTCGACCGGGATCGAAACGAACGCGGGCCCGCGTGGCGGCGTCATGGCGATGTGATAGGCGCGAGCGATCGCCAGCGGCACGTCGGCGGCGCGGGCGGGCTCGACGCTCCATTTGACATAGGGTTTTGGCAGCTCGACCGCGTTGGCGGAGAACAGGAAGGGATCGAACGGCAGGATCGACCTCGCCTGCTGGCCGCCCATGATCACCATCGGGGTCCGGTTCTTGTAGGCGGTGAAAATGACGCCCATTGCATTGCCGACCCCCGCCGCCGAATGCAGACTGACGAACGAGGCGTTGCGCGTCGCCTGGGCATAGCCCTCCGCCATGCCGACCACGACCCCTTCGTGCAGGCCGAGCACGTAGCGAAAATCGCTCGGAAAATTGCGAAACAACGGCAATTCGGTCGAGCCCGGGTTGCCGAACAGTTTCGTTCCGCCGAACCCGCGCATCAGATCGATGACGCTGTCTCGCACCGTGTAGGAGGCCATGCGACTAGCCCGGCCGGAAGGCGCCGGGCGGAATGACGCCGGGCGTCACATAGGCGTGATTGAGCGCGTCGAGCTGCGACCACAGCACGTCGCATTTGAAGCGCACCGCCGCGACGCAAGCCTCCTGTTCGGAGAGGGAGTGCGCATTCGCCTTCACGTAATTCAGCGCGAAGTCGGCGTCGGTCGGAGCCTGCGTGAGCCGCCGCTTGAAATAAGCCATGGTTGCGTCGTCGACGAAGTCGTAGTTTTCGAGCATTCCGGAAATGCGCTCGCGATGGATCGAGGGCGCGAACAGTTCGGTCAGCGAGGAGGCGACCGCGACCACCAGCGGCTGCTCGACGACGAAGCGCACGTAGGCCTCCACCGCGAATTTCGTCGCCGGCAGCGCGCCGCGTCGCGAGATCACATAGTCGCGCGGCAGGCCGAGCCCGTCGGTCAGCTTCAGCCAGCGCTCGATGCC
>DASXYQ010000353.1:0-3812 GCA_036502445.1 Roseiarcus sp.
TCTTGCCGACATGCGCCGAACTCTCCATCCGCGCATGCGCCTTGGCGACTTCGGCGAGCGCGAAGACCGAGTCGATCACCGGCTTGCAGCGGCCGCTCGCGAGCAGCGGCCAGACTTTCGCATGCAGCGCGTCGGCGATCAGCGCCTTCTCGGCGGCCGAGCGCGGGCGCAGGGTCGAGCCGGTATGTATGAGCCGCTTCATCATCAGCGGATGCAGATCGAGCTCGACCTTTGCGCCGTGCAAGAACGCGATCTGCACGATCCGGCCGTCGATCCTCGCCGCGGCGTGATTGCGCGCGACATAATCGCCCCCCACCATGTCGAGAATGACTTCGGCGCCGTGGCCGCCGGTCGCCAGCTTGGTCGCCAGTACGAAATCTTCGTTGCGATAGTTGATCGCGAGATCGGCGCCGAGCCGTCGGCAAGCGGCGGCTTTTTCGTCGGAGCCGACCGTCGTGATCACGTTGGCCCGAAACGCCTTGGCGAGCAGAATCGCGGTCGTGCCGATGCCTGAGGTTCCGCCGTGCACCAGCAGCGACTCGCCAGCTTTCAGGCCACCGCGCTCGAAGACGTTGGTCCAGACGGTGAAATAAGTCTCGGGGATCGCCGCCGCCTCGACGTCGGTGAGCCCGGTCGGGATCGGCAATGCGTTGGTCTCGTGCGCGACGCAATATTGCGCATAGCCTCCGCCGGGAACCAGCGCGAGCACGCGCGCGCCCAGCTCATGGCGCGCGGCGCCGGGGGCGCGCGCCACCACTTCGCCAGCGATCTCGAGGCCGAGAACGTCGGTCACGCCCGGCATCGGCGCATAGTACCCCTGCCGCTGCAGGATGTCGGGCCGGTTCACCCCCGCCGCGGAGACCCGGACAAGGACTTCGCCCTCGCGCGGCTCGGGGAGCGGGCGATCGACGAGGGTCAGCGCGTCGGGCCCGCCGGGCTTAGGGGCGACCACGGCGCGCATCGTGGGCGGCAATTCGGTCATGACGAGGAGCCTCTCGGTAATTTACGGGCCCTTGTCGATCCCGGTCCTTGAATAGTCAATCGGCAGGCGCAGTAACGCCGTCGATCGGCGGCGCGGCGCGGAACGCCGGCAACTCCTCTGCGCGCGCGCCGAAGGCGGCGAGGCTGGGATAGAGGGCGGGGTTGACGAGGTCCCCCAACATCCCCTGGATGAAGCCGAAGGCGCAGGCAACCGTGATGTCGGCGGCGCCGATCCCGGCCTCGCCGATCCAACCCGAGGCGGGCGCTTCGCGATCGAGCGCCTCCAATCCCTTCGTCAATTGTCCGACGACGCGGGCGACCCACGTCTCGCTTCGTTGTTCCGGACTGCGCAAAGCGCGCTCGTAGTGGAACTGAACCGCCTTCTCGCATACCGTCAGAGCGAGGCCCGTCGCGCGGAACGCCTCCAATGTCGCCGGCATGAGCGCGGCGACTGCGGCAGACCGCGTCGCGAGATGTTCGAGAATGACGCCCGAATCCAGTAGCGCCGTCCCATCGTCGGCGAGCAGCGTCGGAGCCTTCAGCAACGGACTGATCTTCGAGAATTCATCAATGTGGCGGAACAGCGAGATCGGGCGATGTCGAAATGCGACCCCCGCCGTAAGCAGCATCACCGCCACCCGCCGGACATAGCGAGTCGAGCATTCCAATCAGTTGCATCAGCCTGTCCAACCTGTCGCATCAGGCGACGGAGCCGCGTCGAAGAGCGCCATTCTCGCCTCCCTGACATCGCCGAATACTGCTATAATGACGCGGAAGCCTCTTGTCCAAAGAGCGTCAGGTCATGACCGGCCTCCAGCCGCCCATCCAGGCGGCGCGCTTCGGTGATTGTCGCGCGGACGTCGGCCCTGGATGCGCGGGTCGAGCCCGCGCATGACGAAGCCATTTGGGCAAGGGCTGACGAAATCGCCAAAGCCCAGAATCTACCCGCGGGGAATCCTCTTCGCCCTTCGGATACGGTTTAGCCAACGATCGAAACTTTCAGGCAGCTCCGGCGTTGACGGATATGTCCGAGAGTGAAGTCCACGCCAAACCCTCCATCCTCGTCGTCGACGACGAGGAGCTGTTGCGCCTGAACGCGGCCGACCTCCTGGAGGACAACGGTTACACCGTCATTGAAGCTGCAAATGCTGAAGACGCGCTGAGAACGTTGGAAAGGCGGCCGGATGTGCGGTTGTTGTTCACCGATATACAGATGCCCGGCCCCATCGACGGAATGGAGCTCGCCCGGCTGGTTCACGAACGTTGGCCGCATATACTGCTCGTGATGACCTCCGGTCGAAGCCAACCGAGCCGGTCAGAGATTCCAGATGAAGGCCGCTTCATAGCCAAGCCATACAGGGCTGGGGAGCTGCTGGGCCAGGTCAATAAGATGCTGACGAAATCTAGTTGACGGCGCCCCAACCCTGAGCGAAGACTGAGCGAGGCGGTCCGGCAGCCGATGAGGAGGCAGCATGACGTTGGAGGTCATACGCATCGGCGGCCTGGAGCTGCGGTTTCTTCAGAGCAAAGAGAGCAGCGAGGGCAGTTTGGATCTGTTCGAGATGATCGTGGAGCCGGGCGCTCGCGTGCCCGTCGCGCATTTTCATGAGAATTGGGACGAGACGGTTTACGGTCTCACCGGCGTGAGCACGTGGCGCGTCGACGGCCGCGACGTCGAGCTCGAGCCCGGGCGAGCCGTCTTCATAAAGCGCGGGATTGTTCACAGCTTCCGCAACGATACTCAGGAACCGACGACCTGTCTGAACATTCTCACCCCCGGGGTGCTCGGCCCGGCATATTTCCGGGAAATGGCGGCGCTGATCGCCAGCGGTTCTCCCGATCCTGAACTGGTGAAGACGACGATGCTGCGTCATGGCCTGATCCCCGCCCCGGGGCTTTAGCCGACGCGCTCGGGGTCCGCGAGTTTTGAGCCGAAGGCCGCTTGCTTCCTCATGCTTGAAAATGGCGGCGCGTAAGTCGAGATAGGCGGAAGCTTCGATGGGCGGAGCGGGGAACTCACGAAATGAACCAGACCGGCCCCGCCCGCTTCGTGGAGCACGTCGATTTTTCCAACGTCGAGCCGGTCTCGAAGACGATCTGGCCCGGCGACCGCTATGATTACGTCTCGCCCGGCCTGAAACGGCCAGACCTCGCGGCCGCTTTTCCCGATCTCGTCGCGCGCGACCCCGCGCCGCTGCAATGGCCGTATCTGCGCAAGGATGCGCCTCATATCTGGCGCTCGGATTCGCGCAGCTGGCGAAATCCCGACATCGGCGTTCTCTCCGTCGACGAGGCCGTCGTCCTCTACAACAACGCAGCACCGATGCGGGGCGCGCGCGGCCTCGAGATCGGCTGCCACTACGGCTGGTCGACCGCGCATCTCCTCGCCGCGGGATTGGATCTGGACGTCATCGATCCCGGGCTGGGCTATCCCGATCAGGCGCGCGACGTCGCCGACAGTCTCGCGCGCGTCGGCGGGCCGGGCCAAGCCAAGCTCTGGGCGGGCTTCTCCCCGTCCATCGTTCCCGCGGTGCGGTCGACGCGAGCCTCGCCCTGGTCGTTCGCGTTCATCGACGGCTATCACGAGGGGCGAGCGCCGCTGGACGACGCGGAAGTGGTGATCGGCCTCATGGCGGAGGACGCGAGCGTGATGTTTCACGATCTGATCTCGCCGCACGTCGCCGCCGGCCTCGCGCATTTCCAGGCGAACGACTGGAACGTCGGCCTCTACAACACCATGCAGATCATGGGGATCGCCTGGCGCGGCGGCGCGCGGGTCGAGATAGACGGAAGCTTCGATCGGCGGAACGGGGAACTCGCGAAATGAACCA
>DASXYQ010000354.1:0-10361 GCA_036502445.1 Roseiarcus sp.
TCGGCGCCCATCTTGAGGCCGAACAACTCGTCAATCTCCTCGTCCTTCGAGGTGAGAAAGATCACCGGCAGATCCGACTTCTGTCTGAGCCGGCGCAGCAATTCCATCCCGTCCATCCGCGGCATCTTGATGTCGAAGATCGCCAGGTCGGGCGGGTTGGCCTTCAAACCCTCGAGCGCGCTCGCGCCGTCGGTATAGGTCTGAATGCGATACCCCTCCGCCTCCAACGACAGCGAGACGGAGGTGAGAATGTTACGGTCGTCATCGACCAGAGCGATTGTCGGCATTGAGCTTCCGATTTGATTCCACTTGTCGTCAGCGGCCGCCGGACCCGATCCGACCGAGCGCAGAGGATGGCATGGGGAGGCTTCGCGGCTGAAATGTGACGCTTATTCCCGAGCCGCGATGCGGGGGGCGGTGATTCTGGCGATTATAACAGAGTTTTACCGGTTTCGCCAATTGCGATCGAGGGTCGGGCGCCGGGCGCTCCGTGGGGCCGAAATCTGGCCCTATAAAGCGTCCACACCTCGCCCCGAGGGGGCGCAGCCAGGAGGCGCCTGCAATGACGACCCGAGAGCGATCCGCTGCGCCACCGCCAGACGCTTCGAGCGACGCGAAACGGTTGCTGCGCCTGGCTCGCGTGGGCGCGCTGGCGACGATCGACGGCGCAACGGGAGCGCCGTTGACGACGCTGGTCGGCGTCGCCAGCGACTGGGACGGCTCGCCGTTGTTTCTGATGTCCGAACTGTCGCGCCACACCCGCAACCTCGCGGTCGATGCCCGCGCCTCGCTGCTGCTCGCCAGCGCGGGCGGACGCGGCGATCCGCTCAATCGGCCGCGCCTGACCGTCGGCGGTCCGATAGCGCCGCATCCCGATCCGACCTCCCGGCGGCGCTATCTCCAGCGCAATCCGAAGGCCGGACTCTATGCATCCTTTGCCGACTTCGCGATCCGGCGGCTGCATATCGAAACCATCCATTTCAACGGCGGCTTCGGCCGCGCCGACGCTCTGAGCGTCGCCGATCTGCTGTCGCCCGCCGCCAGCGACACCGAAGCGCTCGTCGAGGCCGAGCCGCGTCTTCTCCAGGAGGTCCAGTCCTTGGGCGCCGAGGCGATCGCGCGGCTCGCGGGCGTTCCCGCGGGAAGGAGGGTCTGGCGCCCCATCGGACTCGACGCCGAGGGCTTCGACCTCGCCGCGGGCGGGATGCCGGCGCGAGTTGATTTTTTCTCGCCCGCGCTCGATCCCGACGCTTGGCGCGAGCGGCTCAGGGAAAATCTCGCGGCCTCGGCTGCGCGTTGAAGGGACGGTCGCCTTTTTTGCCGCCATGCAATATCGACGCCTCGATAGCCCGCCCTCGTCCCCCACGTCTGCGAAACCGGAGTCCACGATGTCCCTTTCGAAACGCAGCGTCCTCGTCATCGGCTCCGCCAGCGACGCCGCGGAGATCATCGCGGCCAATCTTTCGATCGACGTCGGCTGGACGGCGGCATGAGCGCGTCGGTCAAGCGGGTCAACCTCGCGCTGCAGGGCGGCGGATCGCACGGCGCCTATGCGTGGGGCGCGCTCGACGCCTTGCTCGAAGACGAGCGGATCGAAATCGTCGGCGTCAGCGGCTCCAGCGCGGGCGCGATGAACGCGGTCGTGTTCGCCGCCGGCCTGCCGGAGGGCCGCACGAGCGCGCGGCGGAGACTCGGGGAATTCTGGCTCTCGGTCAGCCAGGAGGGCGCGCTGCCGGCGGTCGAGCGCCCGCTGTACGAGGCCTGGCTGCGCGCGTGGAAAGCCGCGTTCACGCCGCAGGGCTGGGTGGACGCGATTTCGCAGGTGATTTCGCCCTATGCGTTCAATCCGCTCAATATCGATCCGCTGCGCGACTGTGTCGCTTCCGCCGTCGATTTCGAAGCGCTGCGGCGCGGCGCAGGCCCGAAGCTGTTTGTCGCCGCCACCAACGTATGGACGGGACAGGGCGAGATTTTTCGTCGCGAAGTCCTCACTGTCGATCATGTGATGGCGTCGGCCTGTCTGCCGCGATGGTTTCAGGCGGTCGAAATTGGCGGCGTGCCCTATTGGGACGGCGGCTATTCGGGCAATCCGCCGCTGTGGCCGTTGTTCTACGAGACCGACTGCCGCGACGCGATCATCGTGCAGATCAATCCGATCGAGCGCCGAGCGACGCCCCGCACCGCGCTGCAGATCGGCAACCGGATGGACGAGATCGGGTTCAACGCGAGCCTGCTCGCCGAATTGCGCGCGGCCGATTTCGTCGCGCGCCTCATCGACGACGGGGTGCTGAAAGACCCGCGCTATCGCCGCGAGTTCCTGCATCGCATCGGCGGCGACGGAAAATTGGCGACATTCGGGGCCGAGACCAAGCTCGACTCGTCTTGGACTTTCCTGACGATGCTGCGCGATCTGGGGCGCGAGTCGGCGAAGGCCTGGCTCGCCGAGAATTTCGACGCGATCGGCGAGCGCTCGACTCTCGACGTTGCGCGGACCCTGCGCAAGCCCGGCGCGAGGTGAGACGCGGGATTATACGTTGGGGATCAATCAAAAAAACGATTGCGGGGTTTCGGCAGGCCTAGATTCTCGCGCAGGGTCCGGCCCTCGTATTCACGCCGGAACAGGCCGCGCCGCTGCAATTCCGGCACGACCTTGTCGACGAAATCGTCGAGCCCTTCGGGAACGAAGGGGAACATCACGTTGAAGCCGTCGCAGCCTTCCCCGAGCAGCCACTCCTCCATCGAATCGGCGATCGTTTCCGGCGTACCGACGAAGGCGAGGCCGGCATAGCCGCCGAGCCGCTGCGCTAGCCGTCTGACCGTGAGGTTTTCGCGCTTCGCCATCGCAACGACACGATCGCGGCTGGTCTTGCTGGCATTGCTTTCAGGAATTTCGGGCAAGGGCGCGTCGGGATCGAAGACGGAGGCGTCATGTCCGAGCGCGATCGAAAGCGAAGCGATCGCGCTCTCGTAATGAACGAGGCTGTCGAGCCGCGCACGCTTCTCGCGCGCCTCTTCGACCGTCTCCCCGACGACCACGAAGGCGCCGGGCAAGATCTTGAGATGGTCGCGGTCGCGCCCCAATGCCTCCATTCGGCTCTTCACGTCGGCGTAGAAAGCCTGGGCGTCCGGCAGGCGGCCCCCCGCGGCGAACACGACCTCGGCGGTCTCGGCGGCAAGTTGGCGGCCCGCCTCCGAGGCGCCCGCCTGCACGATGACGGGCCACCCCTGAACCGGACGCGCGATGTTCAGCGGGCCGCGCACCTGGAGATAGCGACCCTTGTGATTGAGCACATGGAGCTTTTCCGAATCGAAATAAATCCCGCTCTCGACGTCGCGCTCGAACGCGTCGTCCGCCCAGGAATCCCAGAGACCGGTGACGACGTCGACGAATTCGCGCGCGCGGGCATAGCGCTCGTCGTGCTCCATATGCTCCTCGAGGCCGAAGTTGAGCGCGGAATCGGGGTTGGAGGTCGTGACCACGTTCCAGCCCGCCCGACCCGCGCTGATATGGTCGAGCGAAGCGAAACGGCGCGCGATCAGATAGGGCTGCTCGAAGGTCGTCGACGCCGTGGCGATCAGTCCGAGGTGAGTGGTGTCGACTGCGAGCACGGGCAGCAGCGTGAGCGGATCGAATGACGTTACGGTATGGCTACGCTTCAACGCCTCGATCGGCATGTTCAGAACGGCCAGATGGTCGGCCATGAAGAAGGCGTCGAACCGGCCACGCTCCAACGTTCGTGCGAAACGCCGGATATGCGCGAGATTGAAATTCGCGTCGGGGAACGCGCCCGGATAACGCCAAGCGCCGGTGTGAATCGTTGTGGGCCGCATGAAGGCGCCGAGTCGCAACTGCCGATTCTGTTTCACGGAGACCTCGATGATCGCGTTGGGCGGCGGTCGAAGACGCCAGTCTGAGCGTCTCCGTCTCCGCGACTGATTGTTTATATAATTTATAATCTGATCAGGGAAGCGCGACGAATTCCAGCAGCGCCCCGGCCGCCTCGCTCGGAGGCGCGACGATCGAGCCCGATGGCGTGCGCGAAAAATTGACGCCCGCCTGGGACAGTACATCCCGGGCTGGCTTACGGCTCAAGACGCGGGCTTCCAGACCCGGAACGTGGGTTCGCAACCCCACTTTTGCATCATCGACTTCCACGCTTCGGATGCTTTTTGATTCGCCGTATAATTTGAAAAAAGGGACGATAAATAGCTGCATCTTTGAGCAAGAGGGAGTCTCGCAAGCTCTTCATCCGAATAGGTGCGATGCAGCGGGGCCTCGGGCGCGGGCTGTGGGACACAGCCGGCGAGCGCCAGCACGGCCAACAGCAGTGGCGCAAACCGTTTCATTTTTTCGCCGATTTCTTTATCGGCTCGGAGGGTCGAGCGACCTGCTCAACATACCCGAACCACGCCGGATCGTTATTCCGCCCGATCTCGCAGGCTTCACGAATGCGCGCGGTGCGCTCGACGTCGGACAATATTGTTATTTTCCCGGGCGTCATCTTTCATAACTCCAGGGATTATCTTATTGGCGGCTCTGGGGGATTTCAATGGGTTGCGGAAGTCCAAATCCAATCCGATTCGCGATTCGGGGCCGTCGTTCGCCACCAGTCGGGCGCGTCGTTGAATGGGCCTCTTCCCCTCTCGCCGCGCCTTTGCGGGGAGAGGGGAATACCGTTTCGCAACTGGATCACAATCAAACCTGCTCCGACGGTCGCATTGCCAAAGTCGACGCGCCTTGCGGCTTCGCCAAAACGTCGAACAGCTCTTCCCAACTTCCGAGGCAGGAAAGCCTGGAGAAACAGCGATCCAGCATGCTTCTGGCATTGCGCCCCATTTCCGCCCCGCGCTGCGGATCGCGCGCAATCGTGCGGATCGCTTTGGCGAAGCCGGCCCCGTCGGCGGGCGTCACGACAATTCCGCAATCGTGGCGCTCGACGAGGGTCGCGATTTCACCGGCCGGATCGCAGACGGCGATCGTCGGACGCCCCGCCGCGGCTATCCCATAGAATTTGCTCGGCACGATCAATCCCTCCATCTCCGGCCGCAGCGAGATCCAGTGAACGTCGGGCGCCGAGAGGGATTGCGGCAGAAGGTTCGCGTCCTGATAAGGGCGGAACTGAAACGTCGAAGCCAGGCCTCGCCGCTCGATTTCATTCTGCAATTTGCCGGTGAGGTGGCCGCCGCCGATGAACAGAAACACGATATTCTGATCGTCCCTGAACTGTTCGGCGGCGTCCAGAAGCGTAGCATATTCGTGCGCGCGCCCGAGATTGCCCGAATAGCCGACCACAAATTTCTCCTCGAGGCCCCAGGCTTCGCGCAGCGGATTGCACTCTCGAGGCAAAGGTCGAATCGCTTCGTCGTCGCACCAGTTGGGTATGATCCTGATCCGCTCGGGCGGCGCTCCGCATTGTTTCAGCCGATCGCTCATGCGTTCGCCGATCGCCACATTGAAAGCGGCGAACCTCAAGCTCCCATTTCGCGCTGCCGCGAGCAGCGGCGCCAACGGCCGCAAGGCGCTCAGGCCCAGTCCCAGCGCCACTTCGGGATAGAGATCCTGGAGCCAATTGATCTGCCGCAAGCGTTTGGCCCGAGCTACCGGGGCGATCGCGGCCGAGAGCATCGGCGGATCGCACTTGACGACGATGCTGTCGCCGGCCGCGGTCAGTCGGGCGGTCGCGGCGGCGAATGCGCCATACATGCCGAGATAATCGCTGGCGCGGCCGAGCAGTTTGTCGCGCCCGAAGCGCGCTCGCGAGACCCGATGAATGGCGACGCCGCCATGGTCCTCGAACGGCGGCAGGACGACCGTGGGATCGTCGTAGACGCCGCGGCTCGCTATGACGCCGATTTGCCGCCCGCGGCGCGCCAAGTGCAAGGCGAGATCGGACAATATTTGACTCGTCGCCGAATGGTCGGGATAGAAGAAGCGGTTGACGAACCAGATGCGGTTTGCAGAAATCATCAGGCCTTGCCCCATGGCTGTAGTCGCCGTCCAACAACATCCGAGCCCGGCGGCTCCGCCCCCGCTCGCCATGCCCGGCCTCGAGCCGGGCATGGCGGCGGCGCCTTCGCTGATTATCACCCTGATGTCGGCTCTGGATGCACCGGTCAACCCCGTGCATGACGCGCGGCTGCGGAAGCGGCGCGCAGCCCGATGCGGAAGGCGCCCTGAGTTCAGGGGCGGCCAGTCTCATGGATGAGAGCGAACTTTCCTCGCCGCCCTCCCGCGCGACGACGCGAATCGATCCACGTCTATTGGAAGTCCTGGTTTGTCCGGTCACCCGATCGACGTTGAGCTACGATTCCGCGCGTCAGGAGTTGATCTCCCGCGCCGCCAAGCTCGCCTACCCCATTCGCGACGGGGTCCCGATCATGCTGCCCGAGGAGGCGCGACCGCTGGAGGATTGACCGCCGCCCGGCGGGGGCGCTCCCTCGAAGATGTTTGCGCCGCCGGTCTGGCTCTTTCGGCGGCGCGTAAGTATATGCCGATGACGGCCGGCGAGGCCGGGCGGAAAGAAGTCGCATGAATCGGTTCGAAAAACGCCCTGCAGCGGCCAGCGAAGCGCAAGTTCAATATCTCGACGGCGATTTTCGGGTCGTACGCCCTGGACTTTACGTCTTGTGCGCCGTCACCGGCGCCGCGATCTCGCTGGACGAAATGCGCTATTGGAGCGTCGAACGGCAAGAGGCCTACGCCAGTCCCGCCGCCGTGATGCTCCGGCTCGCCGGCCGAGCTCCCTGAGCACGTCCGATTGGAATTTACGAGCATGTCGACTCGAGGGGGTTGCCTTTTGCGGGAAAATGGTTCATATATGAACGATACCGCCGAAGCGCCGCAGCGACGGTCCGGCGATTCTTGCGTCTTCCCTCGGGGACCCCTGCGATGCCTGTATACAAAGCGCCGGTGAGCGACACGCTCTTCCTGCTGAGCGACGTTTTCGACTTCCAACGTTACAGCAACCTGCCGCGCTTCTCCGAGGCGCCGATCGACGTCGTCGAGGCGGTGCTGAGCGAGGGCGGCAAATTCGCCGAAGAAGTGTTGCAACCGCTGAACCTGTCTGGGGATCGTGAGGGCTGCCGGCGTCTGCCGGACGGTTCGGTCGTCACGCCCAAAGGGTTCAAGGAAGCCTACCGGGCCTTTGTCCAGGGCGGTTGGGTGGGGATTTCGGCCGCGGCGGAATATGGAGGACAGGGCCTGCCGCATTTCCTCGGCGTCGTCTTGAGCGAATATACGATTGCGGCGAACCAGGCGTTCGCAATGTATCCCGGCCTGACCAACGGCGCGACGGCCGCGCTGCTGGTTCACGGCGACGCCGCCCTGAAGTCCCGCTACCTGCCGAAAATGTCGACGGGAGAATGGACGGGCACGATGAATCTCACGGAGCCGCATTGCGGCACCGACCTCGGCCTCATCAAGACGCGCGCCGTCAAAAATTCCGACGGCTCCTGGGCGATATCGGGCCAGAAGATATTCATTTCGTCGGGCGAGCACGACCTCGCCGACAACATCATCCATCTCGTGCTGGCGCGGATCGAAGGCGCGCCGGCCGGCGTGAAAGGGATTTCGCTCTTCCTCGTGCCGAAGATTCTCGTGAACGAAGACGGCTCGCTCGGGAAACGCAATGGCGTCGCCTGCGGCTCGATCGAGCACAAGATGGGCATCCACGCCAATTCGACCTGCGTGATGAATTTCGACGGCGCCAAGGGCTGGCTCGTCGGCGAAGAAAACCGTGGGCTCCCCGCGATGTTCGTGATGATGAACGGCGCCCGGCTCGGCGTCGCGGTGCAGGGCCTCGCGCAATCCGAAGTGGCCTATCAGAACGCCGCGGCCTACGCGAAGGAGCGGCTGCAGGGCCGTTCGCTCTCGGGCGCCAAAGCCCCGGAAAAGCCCGCCGATCCGATCATCGTGCATCCCGACGTCCGCCGAATGCTGCTGGAAATTCGCGCGTTCAACGAAGCGGCGCGCGCGCTGATGGTCTGGGTCGCTCTTTCCGAGGACGAGGCGCTGGGATCGCCCGATCCCGCCCTGCGCCAAGCCGCGGACGACCGGCTCGGTCTCTTGACGCCCGTGATCAAGGGCGTGTTCACCGACGTCGGTTTCGCCAACGCGGTCAAGGCGCAGCAGGTGCTCGGCGGCCACGGCTACATCACGGAATGGGGAATGGAGCAGTTCGTGCGCGACGCGCGCATCACCATGATCTACGAGGGCGCCAACGGCGTTCAGGCGCTCGACCTCGTCGGGCGCAAGCTGCCCAAGGACGGCGGACGCGCGACGACCGCGTTTTTCGCTGAGATTTCCGGCTTTATCGCATCGAACAGGGAGGATGCCGCGCTCGCGCCCTATCTGGCCTCGCTGAAGGGAGTGGTCGGGCAATTGCAACAGGCGACGATGTGGCTGATGCAGAATGGGCTTCAGAACCCCGACAACGCCGGCGCCGCCTCGACGGAGTACATGCATCTGTTCGGCCTCACCGCTCTGGGCTACATGTGGGCGCGAATCGTCAAGGCAGTGCTCGCGCGCCAGGCCGCCGGGACCAGCAACGAGGCGCTCGACGCCAAACTCGCGCTCGCCAAGTTCTATAATGCGCGTATGCTGCCCGAAGGCGGCGCGCATCTCGCGCGCATATCTAGTGGCGCGGAGACCTTGATGGCGCTGCCCGCTGGGGCGTTCTGAACTCCGCGGCGAAAGGGAGAGGACGACATGGAAGCTGAACAGGCGCGAGTCGGTTTGACCGGCGGCTGTCAATGCGGCGCCATTCGCTTTCGCTTGGACGCGGCGCCGGCCGGCGCCAGCATATGCCACTGCCGCATGTGCCAGAAGGCAGGAGGCGCCCCGTTCATGGCGTTCGCGCCGCTGTCGATTACGGATTTCGTAGTCACGCAAGGCGAGATCGCGATTTTCGCGAGCTCCGATATCGCGGAGCGCGGTTTCTGCTCCGCATGCGGAACGCCGCTGACCTACCGCGGCGTGACAAGCAAGCGCATCAGCGTGACCATCTGCAGTCTCGACGACCCCGACGCTGTCGCGCCCGAGTTCCAGCTCGGCGCGGAATCGGCCGTGCATTGGCTCGCCGACGCGCTCGCGGCGCCCAACACGCGCACCGACGAATGGCTCGCGCGCAAGAAAATCGCTGCGATCGACAATCGCCAGCACCCCGACCGCGAGAGCTGAATTCCTTCGAGGAGACCGACCATGACCGAGGCTATCATCTACGACCACGTCCGCACCCCGCGCGGGCGTGGCAAACCCGACGGTTCGCTGCATACCGCGACGACACTGCATCTGGCCGCGACGGCGCTAAAGGCGATCAAGGACCGCAATCATCTGGATTCCGGTGAAGTCGACGACGTCGTGATGGGTTGCGTCGACGCGGTGGGCGAGGCGGGCGGCGATATCGCGCGAATGGGCGCGCTGGCGGCGGGCTTCGGCGACGGCGTGCCGGGCGTGCAGATCAATCGTTTCTGCGCTTCTGGGCTCGATTCCGTCAATTTCGCCGCCGCGCAGGTGATGGCCGGCCAGCACGACATGACGATCGGCGGCGGCGTCGAATCGATGAGCCGCGTTGGCATCGGCGCGGCGGGCGGCGCCTGGCCGGTCGATCCCGCGCTCGCGATTCCCGCCTATTTCATGCCACAAGGCATCTCGGCGGACTTGATCGCGACCAAGTATGGCTTCTCGCGCGACGACGTCGACGCCTATGCCGTGCAGTCGCAAAAGCGCGCCGCCGCCGCCTGGCAGGACGGCCGCTTCAAGAATTCGCTCGCCCCGGTGCGCGACGTCAACGGACTGAGCCTGCTCGATCATGACGAGCACATGCGGCCCAACACCGACATGCAATCGCTCGCAAGCCTGAAACCCGCCTTCGTCATGATGGGCGAACAGGCGGGCTTCGACGCGGTGGCGACGCAGGCGCATCCAGACGTCGAGCGCGTCATCCACGTCCACCACGCCGGCAATTCCTCGGGAATCGTCGACGGCGCGGCGGCCGTGCTGCTCGGATCGCGCGAGGCGGGCAAAAAGGCGGGCCTGAAGCCGCGCGGGAAAATTCGCGCCTTCGCCAACATTGGCACCGAGCCGGCAATCATGCTGACCGGCCCGGTCGATGTGACCAAGAAGGTGCTCGCGCGCGCGGGCATGACAATTTCGGACATAGACCTGTTCGAGGTCAACGAGGCCTTCGCCTCGGTCGTGCTGCGCTTCTGTCAGGCATTCGACATCGACACGTCGAGGGTCAACGTCAACGGCGGCGCGATCGCGATGGGCCATCCGCTGGGCGCGACCGGTGCAATGATTCTCGGCACCGCGCTCGACGAACTCGAGCGCACCGGCAAGAGCTCCGCGCTGATCACGCTGT
>DASXYQ010000355.1:0-12332 GCA_036502445.1 Roseiarcus sp.
GTGTAGGCGCGACTCTTAAGCGCTGCCGACTATGGTATAATCGATGACAGCTCAAATTGAGAACTCTTGTCGCTAGGCGAAACGATATCGCCCATGGTAAGCGAGTATTTATAGACAACTTGAGCTACTACATAGAGTACGAAAACGTCGTGACTAACATAATGTATTCGCTTGTTGTTGCTGTAGTTGATCGATGTGAGCGTTTCGCGACAATCTGATTCGCGCCTCAGCTGCATAAGGGTGCGCCCTCCGATGCTGGAAAATAGCAATTCCAGTATGTCGTTATGATCCGGGGCAACGCTGTAAATGACCCCCATTACATTGCGGCGCCCCCTGGCAGGCCAGCCGATGATCCGGCGCGCATTTCCAGCAGCCGTCCCTGGTTCAAGACGGCGATGTCGTTCGCCAATCGCTCGACCTCGCCGGCCTGATGGCTGACGAAGATCATGGGAATGGCGAAGGCGTCGCGCAATTGTTCGATCAGGCCGAGAATGTCGCGCCGGCGTGCGCTGTCGATCGCGGTCAACGGCTCGTCCAGCAGCAACGCGCGCGGGCTGCTCAGCAGCGCGCGGCCGATCGCGACGCGCTGCTTTTCGCCGCCCGAGAGGCGCGCCGGCGGGCGCGCCAACAAGTGGGTTACGCCGAGCAGCGCGACGACTTCATCGAAGCCGACAAGACGAGAGTCCTTTCGGGCGAAGCGCGCGCCATATCTCAGATTTCCAGCGACGCTCATATGGGGAAACAGCCTCGGCTCCTGGAAGACATAGCCGATGCTGCGCAGGCGCGTCGGCATGTCGAGCCCGGTCGCGGTATCGAGGAACACGACGCCGTCCACCGCGATTCGACCCTCGGCGGGGCGCAGCAGGCCCGAGATCATATTGAGCAGTGTGGTCTTGCCCGCGCCGGAGGGGCCGCTGATCGCGAGGATCCGCCCCGAGGCGCGGATGTCCGCCTCGATCGCGAAGGCGCCGAGCCTGTGCCGTACCGCAATTTCTATCATTCGCCGGATTCCCGCCGGGAGATTCGGGCGGCGAGCGCCTCCGAGGCGAGCAACGCTGCGACGGCGATAACGATCGCGACGCCGGTCAGCCGCCATGTCGTCGGCTCGCCCGCGGGGTCTTGCGTGGAACTGTAGATCGAGGTGGCGAGGGTTTGCGTCTGGCCGGGGATGTTGGCGACGAAGGTGATCGTCGCCCCGAACTCGCCGATCGACTTGGCGAAGCCGAGGATCAGCCCGGCGAGGATACCCGGCGCCGCCAACGGCAGCGTGATCGTCGCGAAGACGTACCAGGCCGGGGCGCCCAATGTGCCAGCCGCCTCCTCGAGCTTTCCGTCCACCGCCTCGATCGACAGGCGGATCGCCCGCACCATCAGCGGGAAGCCCATCACCGCCGCGGCCAGGGCCGCGCCGGTCCAGCGGAACGCGAAAACGAGCCCGAACGCTTGCTCGAAAAAGCGTCCGAACACGCCCTGGCGGCCGAATCCGATCAGCAGCAACCAGCCCGTGACCACTGGCGGCAGCACCAGCGGGAGATGCACGGCGGCGTTCAACACCGACTTGCCCGGGAATCGTCGCCGCGCCAGCAGCCAGGCGACCGCGACGCCGAATGGCAAGCTCGCCAGCGCGCCGACGCTCGCCACCCGGAGGGACAAGAGGACGGCGGTCCATTCCGCAGGCGTGAACGCCAGCGCCTCGTCCAGCCCCACGCCCGCAAACACCGCTCTTCGTCTCCGCAGGCCCGACCGCAGCCTATGTCTCGACATATATAGCGCGGGGACATCGACGGCGCCAATTCCTGGAGGTCTGGCCTTCCGCTTCGACCGCGCCGGGATTGCCTGTAGATCGCATTTGGGCAAGCGAAGAATTTTGAGGAGATTGCCCGCGACGACCCTGGAGATCGCATTGGCGCGCTTTCTCTGAAAAGAGAAGGGCCGCCCCTCGCGGAACGGCCCTTCCATTGTCGCGACCAAGCAGAGATCGCTTACGACCTGGACGTTACGACGTCTGCTATGCGCGAAAACCCTGCGCACGGACAATGGTCCAGGTCTTACGATCCTCGCATGGCGATTGACAATGAGACACAGGATCACCTCCTTTCAGTTGTTGACGACCATCCTAGAATAAGATGATTCGCCGAAATGGGAAGCCCAGATTTTCGAACTTGCGAGCGAGATTTAGGCGACATGCACAAAAATCTAGCGTTCGGCGCCGGTCGGGACCGGCTCCTCACGCCGCCGCCGCGGCCACCGCGTCGCAGACGTCGGCCACCAGCGTGTCCACCAAGGCCTTGTCGTCGGCCTCGGCCATCACCCTGATCACCGGCTCGGTGCCGGAAGGGCGGATCACGAGGCGTCCAGAGGCGCCGAGCCTCGCGGTCGCGGCGGCGATCGCCTTCACCACCGATTCGCTCTCCAGCGGACGTCCGCCCTTGAAGCGCACGTTGCGCAACACTTGCGGCAGCGGGTCGAACCTCCGGCATACCTCGCTGGCGGGCCTGCCCAGCTTTTTGACCATGGCGATCACCTGCATCGCCGCCACCAGGCCGTCTCCGGTCGTCGAGTAATCGGTCAGGATGAGGTGGCCGGATTGTTCGCCGCCCACGTTGATGCCCTTTTCGACCATGCGCTCGAGCACGTAGCGGTCGCCCACGGCGGTGCGTTCGAAGCCTAGGCCGATCCCGGCCAGATGCCGCTCGAGGCCCAGATTGGACATGACAGTCGCCACGATCGCCGGCTTGGCGAGGCGACCGTCCGCCTTCCAGCTTTCAGCGATCACCGCGAGAATCTGGTCGCCATCGACGACGTGGCCCTTTTCGTCGACGACCACCATCCGGTCGGCGTCGCCGTCGAGCGCGATGCCAATGTCCGCCCGCAGTTCCCGCACCTTTTGCGCGAGCGCGTCGGGCGAAGTGGAGCCGACGTCGAGGTTGATGTTGACCCCGTTGGGTTCGACGCCGATCTTGATGACCTCGGCCCCCAATTCCCAAAGGGCCTCGGGCGCGGCCTTGTACGCCGCGCCGTTGGCGCAATCGAGCACGACGCGCAAGCCGTCGAACGAAACGTCGCGGGGCAGGGTGCGCTTCGCGTACTCTATGTAGCGCGCCTGAACGTCGTCGATGCGCCTGGCCCGGCCGAGGTTCGGCGCGCGCGCCAGGCGTGGCGCGATGTCGCCGTCCAGCAAGTCCTCGATGCGGGCCTCGATATCGTCGGACAGCTTGAACCCGTCGGGGCCGAACAGTTTGATGCCGTTGTCCTCGAACAGGTTGTGCGAGGCCGAGATCATGACGCCGAGGTCGCAACGCATCGAACGCGTCAGCATCGCGACGGCCGGCGTCGGAACCGGGCCCAGCAGCAGCACATCCATCCCGACCGAGGCGAAGCCGGCGACCATCGCATATTCGATCATGTAGCTGGAAAGGCGAGTGTCCTTGCCGATCACGACGCGGTGGCGGTGTTCGCCGCGTTGAAAGATCAGCCCCGCGGCCTGCCCCACCTTCAACGCCAGTTCCGCCGTGATCTTGCTGTTCGCGCGCCCGCGAATGCCATCGGTGCCGAAATGCTTGCGCCCCATCGCAAAACCCTCCTCGCGATATCGATTAGCTCAGCCGCCTAAATACCGCGTTTTGTCTGGCGGTATCTTCATGATTTGTTGCATATCGTAAACATCCGCCCGAGTCGCGGGCGGTCGCATCGACACGCCGCCACGATTTCCAGGGGGATGGGGGTCGCGAATGGACCAAACGCTCATCGCTTTCATCGCGATCGTCGCCGCGCTCGCGGTCCCTCGCGTCATGCCCGACGGGCTCGTCGGCTGGCGACGCGCCGCCGCGATCGGCGCGCTGCGTCTCGCCTTCGCTTTCGTTGCGCTCTACGAGATATTGTCCACCAGCATCATCTCGATACCGGCCAACCAGGTTGGGATCGTCCGGAAAATCTACGGCTTCGCCAACATCCCGCCGGGTCACATCATCGCAACCCATGGCGAAACCGGGTATCAAGCCGAAATCATCCCTCCCGGCACGTTTCGAATTTCGATCCTGTTCAATGTGCTCAACAAGGTCGATCTACTGCCCGTGGTGTCGGTGCCCAACGGCTTCTATGGACGGATCGTAGCCATCGACGGCGAGCCTTTGACGGCCGGCCAGATCATGGCCGATGCGTGGCCCGACGCGGAACAGCAGAAGTTTCTAGACGCCGAGTATTTCATGACGCATGGCGGTCAGAAGGGCTTGCAGCTCAGCGTCCTGAAACCCGGCCTCTATCCGTTGAACCTGGCGCTCTTCCAGGTCAAGATCGGATACATAAAGAACAGCCGCGACATAATCGCCGACACCGACGACGTTTTCGATCTGCGCGGCAAGACGAGCGAAACGACCCCGCTCGACACTTCGATCACGCGGGTGCCGGCCGGTTCGGTCGGCGTCGTGCGATCGTCCGTCCAGACCGCGGGCGTCGATTGCAAGCCGCGCACGGCCAAGACCGACAATGGCGGTCTCACTGCGGAATTGGTGACGCAATATTGCAAGGGCGTTTGGGACAAATCCTTGCCGCCCAACGATTACTACCTCAACCGCGACGCCTACGACGTCACCCTGGTTTCGACGCGGGTCACGACCCTGGAATTCAAGGGCGGCTTTTCGCGGCGCTACATCGATCTGAAGGTCGACGCGCGCGGCGATTTCACGCAAACCGAGCGGACGGCGAGCTTTCCCCAACCGCCGACCGCCGCGGACGCTGCGATCAACACCAAGATCGAGGGCTGGGAGATTCCGCAAGAGCTGCGCGCTATCGTGCAGATCACGCCTGAGAACGCGCCGATCGTCGTCGCCGCGGTCGGGGGACAGGACGAGGTCGATCATCGTATCGTCGTGCCTTCGATTCGCTCGCTCGTGCGCAACGTCTACGGCGGCTCCATCACGGCGCCCGAAACCGCCGCGGACGGGACGGTCCGGCAAGTCACGCGCCCGACCCGCGTACTCGACACGATCGAAAACCGCGGCGTGCTCGAACAGGCGATCCTGGAGCGCGCGGAGATCGACGGACGGCGCGCGGGCGTCGACATCAAGGAGATCCGGCTCGGCGAATCCGCGATCCCGCCGGAATTGCTGTTGGCGCGCCAGCGCGAGCAACTGGCCGGCCAGCTTCGCGCCGCCTATGTCCAGGAGCAGATCGCCCAAGAGCAGCGGCAGAAGACCGAGCAGGCCCGCTCCACCGCCGACCAGCAACGCGACCTCGTCACCGCGCAAATCTCGGTGCAGACCGCGCGCCTCGCGCAGGATCGGCGACAGGCCGAAGGCCACGCCGAGCGCCTCTTTCTGGAAGAGCAGGCGGCCGGCCAGACCGCGCAGGTCAACGTGCTCGGCAAGGACAACGTGCTGCGACTGCAACAATTGAAACTGATGCTCGACCTGCTCGCCGCGCACCCCGAAATCGTCGCCAACCTCAAGCTGCCCCAAGTCTATGTCGGCGGCGGGGGGCTCGAGGGTCCGGCGGCGGTGCTCGGCTCCTTCCTGCATCCGGCCGCCGGAGGAGACGCGAAGTAGTCCGTAAGCTCAGGACAAGCCCGCTCCTCAGCCGCCCGTCGGCTCAGTTCAGCACGCGCCTGGCATAGGGGCTCTCGAGCCAGAAGGCGGGGATTTCGACGGAGAACGCGTTTCCGTCCTCGTCGACCACGCGGTAGCTGCCGGCCATCATTCCGCTCGGGGTCTTGAGCGGGCAACCCGAGGTGTAACGGAACGCCTGGCCCGGCTTCAGCGTCGGCTGTTCCCCGACCACGCCGGGCCCTTTGACCTCCTCGAGGCGTCCTTCGCCATCGGTGATCCGCCAATGGCGATGTGTCAGCTGAACCGTGCTGGAGCCGAGATTGGCGATCTCGATCGTGTAGGTCCAGAAATAGCGATTGTCGCTCGGCTCCGAGCGGTCGGGGGCGAACTCGGGCTCGACGGTGACCTTGATCTGCTGCGTGACCGCGGAAAACATTTTCTCAGTGTAGCGTCTCGCCGCGCTTTGGCCAACCCGAATCTCCGTTCTGCTCGACACCTTCGTCCCGCGGCGTATGATCGGCGCGTCCCATTCTCGCGGAGCCTCCCGCCATGAGCGCCGATCTGGAAGCCCGCGCCAAGGCGATCCTCGCGCGCCTCGTCGCTTTCGACAGCGTCAGCGACCGATCGAACCTGCCGCTCGTCGATTTCGTCGAGGATTACTTGCGCGCACTGGGCGCGCCCACGCGCCGCGTCTACAATGCCGCGGGCGACAAGGCGGGCCTGTGGACGACGATCGGTCCCGAAATCGATGGCGGAATCGTGCTCTCCGGACACACCGACGTCGTGCCGACCAAGGGGCAACCGTGGACCGGCGATCCCTTCGCCTTGCGCGAAATCGACGGCAGGCTCTACGGGCGTGGCGCCTGCGACATGAAAGGTTTCGACGCGGCCGTGCTGGCCATGGTCCCCGAGTTTCAGGCGGCGAACCTGAAAAGGCCGATTCACGTCCTCTTGAGTTACGACGAGGAGACGACGGGTCGCGGCTCGCTCGACGTGATCGCGGCCTTCGGCGTCGATCTGCCGCGTCCCGCCCTCGTCATCGTGGGCGAACCGACGATGATGGCGGTCGCCGACGCTCACAAGGGAATTGCGACCTTCGAGACGCGCGTCACGGGCGTCGAAGCGCATTCGGCCATGCCGCAACTCGGCGCCAGTGCGATCTCAGCCGCTTGCGAAATTGTCGCCGAGATCAGCCGTCTCGGCAGGGAGCTGGAAGCTCCCGACCGTCTCGATCCGCGGTTCGATCCGCCGTACTCGACCTTTCATGTCGGCGTGATCCACGGTGGCACCGCTCACAACATCCTGGCCCGCGAATGCGTGTTCCTGTGGGACTTTCGCGGGCTCCCCAATCTATCGTCGTCGGCGGCGCTCGCGCTCGTGCAGGCCTATGTCGATGCGGTCGCGCTGCCGCGTCTGCGGCGCTTCGTCGCCGAGCCGAATATCCACACGGTCATGGAAGTCGATCTGCCGGGCCTCGCGGCCGAGGCCGCTTCCCCGGCCGCGACCCTCGCGCTACGGCTCAGCCGATCGAACCGGACGATCGCGGTTTCCTACGCGACGGAGGCCGGGCATTTCCAGCGCGCCGGCCTGCCGACCGTGGTCTGCGGACCCGGCTCGATCGACCAGGCGCACAAGCCGGACGAGTTCCTGGCGATCGACCAGCTCGCCGAGTGCCTCGCTTTCCTCGGCCGACTGGCGGAGGACGCGGCGAGCTGAGGGCGATTCGAGACGAATTCCTGACCATCGATCTCGGTCCCTTCGTCAAGCGCGCCAAAGAGCGGATGGATCGCCTGGTCGCCGCTCGCGAGGCGGTTGCAGTCGATCCGGATTGCTTGGAGGCACGCCCGTCCTCCGCGGCACACGAATTCCGGTGCATGATGTCGCGGCGTCGGTCGCGGCGGGGGCATCCAAGGACCGCATTCTTTCCGCCTATCCCGCGCTCGACGCGGAATAGATCGAACTCGCCGAGATTTACGCGCGCGCCAATCCGCCGCGAGGCCGGCCGCGATCCAACGACGAGCTTGCAAGGGGCGCAGTCATCATCGCCGAGCGCCGAGTGCCACGCCGCCGGAAGGTTGGGTGAAGTTCCCGCCATCGTGGAATTCCGCAACGCGGTGGACGCGGTACGCTGCGCGATCGAAGTGCGGAACGCGATGGTCGAGCGCAACGCGGGTGCGCCACCGTGCGCTCGTCATGCCGCCTCGGCCGCTGCGCGGAGGCGCGACTTTTTCCTGACCACCATGTCGACGCCGTAGCCGAGGCGATGGAGGCAGCGAACCAGGCGATCCAGCGAATATTTCCCTGTTCGACCGGTGACGATGGCGGAAACGTCGGGCTGTTTGAGACCCATCAGCGATGCTGCCTTTTCCTGAGCCAGCCGGCGGCGCTTGACGACGGCGCGGATTTCCCTGGCGAGCTTGGCCTTCAACAGCTCTTCTTCCGGATTATCGAAATCGAGATCAGTGAACACATTGTCGCTGCCAGGCGTTACGCTCGTATCGCCGTTCATTCTTTGCAACCACCTTTGACAAGCGTTTCTCGCGCTCTTCGAGGGGCTTTCCTCGCTCGGGGTCGCGCACCCGTCGCCACTAGAAATGCGCGAGGTAGGCGGCGGAGGGGCGGGTCGTCCGATATTGGCTGCGCGCCGCGATATCCGCCACGATGATGGCTATGGCCAGCTCAGTGAACCAGGTCAAGTCGGTCAGGTCCTCGCTGAGGACGGCCAAGGTGAAATTGCAGGCGAAGGCCGCCGCGAGATAGGGCGCCAGCCGAGGCGGCGCCGCGCCGATCGCGCGAACCCCGAACCATGCGCCCGCGGCCGCGATCAGCGCGCCGACCAAGCCGAGTTCATACCAGATCTCGAACACCAGGGCGCGCGGCGTGTAGGGCGGCAATACGCCATAGTGAACGCCGCGCCCAACGGTCTCGAACCCATGGCCAGTCAGGAGCCTGAACCATTCGTGTTTGACGACGTTCGCCGCGAAGGCGATCGAGGGGAAGGGCGGCGGCAGCGTCGGCAGCTTGGCATGCATCATCCACTGCGCTGAGGGCTCCACGAGCCGCACGATGACGGGCGCGAACAAAATGACGCCTCCCGCCATCCAGCTCAGATCAACGGTCGTGCGATCCAGGTCCGAGAGGGCGAAGGACAACGCGGTGAATCCGACCAACAAGGCGATCGTGGTCGGGGTCGAGCCGATCGCGAAAGCGTAGACGAACGTCAGGATCAGCAACAGACGCGCATGGCCGTTGCGGCCGCGCGCGGCGAGTCCCGCCATCGCCGGGAACAACAGCGTCGCGAGCGCGACGCCGCCGTCCGAAATGCTGACTTGCTCGAGCGATGCGCCCTGACGCTTGGCGATCCAGACCGCCAGGATCGTCAGCATCCCCAATACGAGCCCGAGAGGAAAGAGGTAGAGGTCGGTTGCGCGCGCGCGTTCGCGCGGCGCGCTCAACGCCAGCCACACCGCGATCGTCCACAACGACAATTTGAGCACGTGCTGGCCGGCTGCGATCGGAAAAGGCGTCCAAAACATGGAAAGCGCCGCCCAGGCGAGCCCCGCCAGCCCGAGCAGGACCGCCGGAGTGGTCAGGGCCCCCACCAGGCGATCTCCCGCGTTCGGCGGCGGATCGATCAGCGCGGCGAGGCAGATGAGCACGATGCCGACCGGGAACAGAATGAAGATCGCGATCGGATGCAGCACCACCCCCGCCGGCGCGGACAGCGCGAGAACGGCATAGGCGATGCGCGACAGGAATTGCGCAGCGTCCGTGGTTTCGTCCTTCGGCTTCGATGCTGAGGTCATTTCGTCGATGCCTATCACTGGATACCCTCCGGACCGGCGCGCGCCACGCCGACCCCGCCGCCCGCGTGCGGCGAAGCGCCCTCCTTTTCGAGATCGCAGCCGTGGAGTGAAGCGCGGTCGCTCCCGCCCCAAATGGCGCCCGGGCGCTCCCCGGTTGCCTTCAACAGCGAACTATACGATGGCTACCTACGCTCCGCTGTCGATTTGGGGCAACAGTGCCCGCGCAAATTCGCCGCTCTGGCTCACGACGCGCCGCCCCGCTCCCAAAGGCGCCCGCGTCGCCGGATTCCGCCCCATGGACTCGAGGATCGATCGTATCGACGCGGACCTTGCCCCCGCCGGGGAGCAGCAACGCGCGCGCGGCGAGATTCGCGCGAGCTTCGCGCGCGCCGGCGCCTGCACCGAGGCCGCTCGCCTGTTCGAGACCGGCGGCCTCAGGCTGCGCTTTCCGCGCGCAGGCGCCGAGTGCGAGGCGGTTGTCGTCAACACCGGCGGCGGCATGGCGGGGGGCGACCGCGCGCGGGTCGACCTCGCGCTCGCGCCCGGCGCCCGGGTCACGGCGACGACTCAAGCCGCGGAGAAAATCTATCGCGCCGAAGGCGCGGTCGCGGAAGTCGCGGTGCGCCTTGTGGTCGAGGCGGGCGCCACGCTCGTCTGGGCTCCGCAAGAGACGCTGCTGTTCGACCGTGCCCGGCTGTCCCGTCGGCTGGAGGCGGACGTCGCGGCAGACGGCTCGCTGCTCGTCGTGGAGGCGTCGGTGTTCGGCCGGCTGGCCCATGGCGAGACCCGTATCGACGCCGTCTTGCACGATGATTGGCGGATACGGCGGGAGGGAAGGCTGATATTCGCCGAGGCGGTTCGGCTGGAGAACGCCGCCGCGACGCTGGACCGGCCCGCCGTCGGGCGCGGCGCGCGCGCGATCGCGACGCTGTTGTCGGTGGATCCGCTCGCCCCGACCCGGCTCGACGAACTGCGCGCCGCGCTCGACGCGGTCGTCGCGGACCCTGGCGAATGGTTGGAGGCCGGCGCCGGCGTCGTCGACGGCGCGCTGATCGCCCGCGCGCTTTCGGCGTCGCCCGCACGGCTTCGCGCCGCGATCGTCAGCGCGATGCGCGTCTTGCGCGGTCGCGAGGCGCCGCGGGTGTGGCGGTAGAGGAATGCCGCTTCCGATTCCGGCTATGATTGTAGACGCGGTCGCTGACCGCGTCCCTCGCGGCCCGATGGACCGCAACCGTAGGCGACGCGAGGCGCGGGCCGCGCTCGGCGAGCGCGGCTACAAGGCGGGGGCTTGATGGCGCCGCTCGCTGCCCCTCGTCTCATGATCGTCGCCGCGGCGGCGTGCCTGGCGCTGCTCGCCGCGCAGCTCTGGCTGATCGGGCGCGTCGAGCTGACGTTCGACGAGGCCTATTACGCGCTCTGGTCGCGCAGCCTCGCCTGGGGCTATCTCGATCATCCGCCTGGCATCGCCGCCTGGATTCGCGCCTCGACGGATCTGTTCGGTCGTTCGGAATTCGGCGTGCGCGCGCTGAACACGCTGATCTTCTCGGCCCAGCCGGCGTTGGTCGGCGGCATCGCCTGGCGGCTGTTCGGACGGATCGAAGTCGCGGCGCTCGCCGCGCTGCTCTGGGTCTCCATGCCGCTCGTCGCGGCGGCGCCGCTCGCGACCCCGGACGCCCCGCTGACCATATTCTGGACTTTGGCGCTGGCAGGGCTGGTCGAGGTCTGGCGCGGGCGCTCGCTGGGCTGGATCGCGGTCGGCCTGGCGCTGGGCCTCGGCCTGCTCTCGAAATTCGCGGCCATCTTCCTCGGCGCCGGAATCGTATTGGCGATGCTCGCGACGCCCTCGTTGCGATCCTGGTTCTTTCGCCCCGCGCCCTATCTGGCGGCGCTCGGGGCGCTCGCGGTTTTCTCGCCCTTTCTCGTCTGGAACGCGGAACACGGTTGGGCGACTTTCGTAAAACAGTTTGGGCGCGTGCCGCCGCACGGCTTCGCGCCACGCTATCTGCTGGAGTTTCTGGGTTCGCAGATCGGCCTCATCAATCCGCTGATCGCCGCGGCGGCGGCGGTCGGCGCGACGGCGCCGCAGCCGGCCGCGCCCGATCGAGAGGCGCGACGCCTGCTCGTGGCCACGATCGCGCCGGCCGCCGTCTATTTCTTGTTTCATGCCTTGCATGATCGCGTGCAGGGCAATTGGCCCGCGCCGCTGTATCCCGCGCTGGCTATTCTTGCCGCCTGCGCGATCGCCGACGCGCGGGTCGCCCCGACGGCTTCGCGCATGGCCGCGGCGGGCCGCTGGGCGCCTCCGCTCGGTCTCGCCGCGATCGCGCTTGTCTATGCGCATGTCGCGACCGGCTTGCCGCCGCTCGGCCCCGCCGACCCGATTGCGCGCATCGGCGGCTGGCGCGAACTGGCGCGCGAAGTCGACGCGCGCGCCGGCGTCGAGCGCGCCGCGTTCGTCCTCGCGCACGGCTATGCCGCGACGTCCCTGCTGACCTGGTACGGCGAAGGATCGCTCCCCGTCGTGCAACTCGACGAACGCGCGCGCTGGTCGTTCGAACCTCCGCCCTCCGAGGCCCTGTTCGCCGCTCCGGGCCTGGCCTTCGGCGCGGCGAACAGCGGTTTTGGCGCCGAGCTCGTCGAGCGTTTCCGCCATGTCGAGGAGATCGCCCGGCTGCCGCGCCGCGCCGAGGGGACGGACCTCGAGAGCTATGGGCTCTATCGCGTTTCGGACCCGACGGGGCAGGTGCTGGAGAAGGACTGAGACGAAACAACAATTAGACTTAGACTAGTGAGTCGAGCAGACCCATTGGACTCCAACCGTCATTGCGAGCGCAGCGAAGCCATCGTGCGTCCGTGAGGACGTCTTGTCAGCGGGGTGCGAGTCCCCGCCGCATGGAGCCATACCATGCGAAGCCGAGAGTAACTGCGTCGTTCAACTGTCGCACGGGCGGGGTCTGCGCTTCTGCGGCGGGAGACGGGGTGG
>DASXYQ010000356.1:0-1574 GCA_036502445.1 Roseiarcus sp.
CCGGTCGTCGCGCGCGGCATTGTTGACGAGGACGCCCGCGGGACCGAGGGCGCGCTTGAGATCGGCGAACGCAACCCGCAGAGCATCGATATCGCGCAGGTCGCAGGGCTCGAAATGGACCTTCCCGCCGCTGCCGCTCAACTCCTCCGCGAGCGCGCGGCCCGGCTCAGTGGCGATGTCGACGAAGCCGATCCGGGCGCCCTGTTCCGCGAAAGCCCGAACCATGTATTCCCCGATCCCCGATGCGCCTCCGGTGACGAAGACAACGACGTTCTCGAGGCTTGGGTAGCGCGCGAAAGACAAGGACGGCTCCATGGCAGAGGCAGAATTCGAAAGGCCGGTATTGCGGCCGGATTGGCGTTCTTAGTCTAGCCAAGAATCTCTCCGCTGGCCAACGGCGAGGCGCTGACGCTCGGGCGCGCGCACGCGACGCGCCCTTTTTTCGTCGATATTTCATTCGGAAAAAGCGCAACTCGTGCTATCGTGTTCACTGGCCCTCAGCCGATCCCGGGCGTCCCGGTGCTCGCGCCGAACGCTCAGCCGGGGGAGGAAACGGAGTTCTCTGCGCGATGACAGACAGCGTTGATGCGTCGTTCGACGACTGCCGCAAGAGGCGCTCGCGCGCAGTTAGGTCGCCCGATCGCGGCGAAAAGAGCCTGATGGCTCAGAAATGGCGCCGCAACCCCTTGAAAAATCTGAATCCGCGCCCGGAAATGGTATGGACCAGGAAGCCTCGAACCCACAACATCTGGTAAACGGGAGCGCGGCTGACTCACCGTATCGGGCAGATCATTGCGGGGATGCTGGAAAAGCGCGAGCTAAATTAACCATGTTTGATTAGTGCAACTGCAGATCGCCCGGCTCAGCGAGGCGATGATCATCGCAGGCGCCATGATGGGGCCATCTTCAGGCGGTGGACCGGATGCTCGAGCTGACGGGCGAAATCGACCGTTATCACGGCTTCGCGCCGTCGCGGCTCCCCGCCCCAGTGGAGGCGGCGTCGCCCCGCCTCGCGATGTCACCACCCCGCGCGCTGCTGACGGCGCCCGGCTGAGGCAAGGGAAATTTTCCTCCTCGCAAGATATTGGAAACCCACAAAACGGGGCAATTTTCATCCCCGCCCTCGCCCACGAAGAAGGGTAGCGCCGGACGTAAAGCTCCCCCGCCCGGGCGATGACTTGCCCGCCGCTTCACCCCAGCAGATCCACCAGATGCGGGATCAAAGGCGCGTCGGCCGGCGGCATGGGGTAGTCGCGCAGCGCCTTCGCTCGCACCCACTTCAGCGCCTGCGCTTCGCGCGATTGCACGAAGCCGTCCCACCGGCGGCAGACGAACAGCGGCATCAAGAGGTGGAAGTCGGCGTAGGCGTGGCTGGCGAAGGTCAGCGGCGCCAGGCACGCGGGCTTGACCTCGATGCCGAGCTCCTCGCGCAGCTCCCGGATCAGCGCGTCCTCGGGCCGCTCGCCGGGCTCCAGCTTGCCGCCGGGAAACTCCCAGAGGCCCGCGAATTGTTTGCCCTCGGGACGTTGGGCGATCAGCACGCGGTCGTCGGCGTCGACCAGCGCGACGGCGAC
>DASXYQ010000357.1:0-5088 GCA_036502445.1 Roseiarcus sp.
TCGATCGACCGGACGAACTCACTTCCGGCATCTCGTCGCCCGGGTCGGGCGCGACATCCGTCAGGCGTCCCTCACGCCGCCCGGCGCACTTCGCCGATCGTCGCCCGCACCGCCTCGGCGAGCGCGCGGGCCTCCTCGGACAGGGCGCCGGGCGCGTGGATGAGGCCCATGCGAGTGAGCGGCAGGCGCGGAAGGCCCTCGGCGGGGCCGAGCGCTCGCAGGCCGTCGCCGATCATGCTGACCGGCAGCACGGTCATGGCGAGGCCCGCGCGCACGACCGTGAGCACGGCGGTGTAGTTCTTCGACGCGAACAGGCTACGAACGGTATGCCGCCGGCCCCCGAGCGCCTCCTCGGCGACCCTGCGCCACATGCAAACCGGACTGCCCAACGCCAGCGGGATCGGCTCGCCGTCGGGAACCTTGAATCGCTGCGAAGCCGTCCAGCGCAGCGGCTCCTCGCGGATGAGTTCGAACCCTTTCAGCCCCTCATGATCGGTGACGAGCGCGAGTTCGAGCGCGCCCGCATGCACGAGCGCGGCGAGTTCGACCGAATTCTCGCAGACGACCGCGATCTCCACCAGCGGATGGCCGTGGTTGAAGCGGGTCAGGATGTCGGCGAGGAACGCCTCGGCGTAATCGTCTGGAATGCCGAGCCGCACCGCGCCCTTGAGCCCCTTGCGCGAGAGCGCGGCCATGGCGCCCGCCTCTGCCTGCATGATTCGGCGGGCATAGTCGATCAGCTGCTCGCCCTCGCTCGTCAGCTTCGCGCCGCGTCCCTGCTTGACGAACAGGGCGCAGCCCAGCTGCTCCTCCAGCCGGCGGATGTGCATCGAGACCGCCGATTGCGTCTTGTTGACGCGTTCCGCGGCGCGCGTGAACGAGCCGGTGTCGACGATGGCGAGGAAGGAGCGCAACTGGTCGGTGTCGAGCATGGTGATCAATTCCGTTCGTTTATGGAAAACTCTACAAACATTCGTTGGACCGATCAATAGGAAGCCCCATATATAAACATGTGAGCCGAGTCACACCGCTCGCGACGCCGCTTTCGCGGCGAACAGCGGCGCCGGCTGAGAGGAGACCGCTATGTTCGAGACCCCGATGTCCACCCCGATATCCGCGCAGCCGAGCCGTGGCGTCTTGGCCCCGCTCTGGTTCGCACTCGGCTGGCCGGCGCGGGTGGCGGAAGCGCGCGATACGCGCGCGCGTCTGGCAGAACTTTCCGAGCGCGAATGGCACGACATCCTTCCGGGCAGAGAGCGCGTCGCCGGCAGCGCCGACGCCCCGTTTGACGAAGACCCCGCCGAGCGCGAGGCGCGAGTGCGCGCCGTCCGCGCCTGGTACGGGCATCGCCGCGACGCGAAGGCTGCATGATCCATGAGTCTGACCGGCCCGCCCGAGAATCTTTTCGGGCGGTTTGCGATAGGTCTCCCCCTGGCGCGGCTTTTTCGCTAACTACGTCGCCTTCGCGCGAGCGCGCCCCACCGGGAGACCGATATGAACGCCCAACCGAAACTCGACCACGTCGAGCTTCGCGCAGCCCCCGGGCCGCGCCATGACGAAATCCTGTCCCCCGACGCCTTGGCCTTCCTCGCCGAGCTGCATCGCCGTTTCAACGCCCGGCGGCTCGAGGCGCTCGCGCGCCGCGCCGAGCGGCAGAAGCTGTTCGACGCGGGCGAGACGCCCGATTTTCTGGCGGAAACCCGCGCCATTCGGGAAGCCGACTGGAAGGTCGCGCCGATTCCGGCCGATCTCATCGACCGCCGCGTCGAGATCACCGGCCCCGTCGATCGCAAAATGATCGTCAACGCGCTCAATTCCGGCGCGAAGGTCTTCATGGCGGATTTCGAGGACGCGGAATCGCCCTTCTTCGCCAACATGATCGAGGGCCAGGCAAACCTCAAGGACCGTTGGGCCGGGGCGATCGACTTCACGGAAGCGACGACCGGCAAGCGCTACGCCCTCGGCGAGAAACCCGCCGCTCTGATGGTGCGCCCGCGCGGCTGGCACCTCGACGAGCGGCACCTGCTGGTCGACGGCGAGGAAATTTCGGGATCGCTGTTCGACTTCGGCCTCTACGTCTTCCATTGCGCTAAGGCGCAGAGCGGCGCCGGCTCGACGCCCGCTTTCTATCTGCCGAAACTCGAGAGCCATGTCGAGGCGCGGCTCTGGAACGACGCGTTCGCTTTCGCCGAGGAAAAGCTCGGTTTTCCCGTCGGGGCGTTCAAGGCGACCGTCTTGATCGAAACGCTGCCCGCCGCCTTCGAGATGGACGAGATCCTCTATGAGCTGCGAGACCACATCGTCGGCCTCAACTGCGGCCGCTGGGATTATATTTTCTCGTTCATCAAGCGCCTGGGCAAAAACCCGGCCTATTTGACGCCCGATCGCGCCGAGATGACGATGGGCGAGGCGTTCCTCGAGGCTTATTCCCTGCTGCTGATCAAGACCTGCCATCGTCGCGGCGCGTTCGCGATGGGCGGCATGGCCGCCCAGATTCCGATCAAGGGCAATCCCGCGGCGAACGAGGCCGCCTTTGCGAAGGTCCGCGCGGACAAGGAGCGCGAGGCCGGCAATGGCCATGACGGCACTTGGGTCGCCCATCCCGACCTCGTGCCGGTCGCGCGCGAAGTATTCGATCGGCTGATGCCCGGACCCAACCAGCTCGGCGTCGCTCGCGACGACGTTCACGTTACCCGGGCCGATCTGCTCCGTGTCCACGAGGGCAGACACAGTGAAGCGGGCTTACGCGAAAACATCCGCGTCGGCGTGCAATATATCGAGGCGTGGCTGCGCGGCCGCGGTGCGGTCCCGCTCTACAATCTGATGGAGGACGCCGCGACTGCCGAAATTTCGCGCGCGCAGATCTGGCAGTGGCTCTATCTGAAGGCTAGACTCGACGACGGGCGCGTCGTGACGCCCGACCTCTTTCGCGCGACGCTCGACGACGAGATGAAAAAGGTGGCGGCGGCGGTCGGCGCCAAGGCGTTCGAGGGCGGCCGCTTCGCCGAGGCGATCCGGCTGTTCTCGGACATGTCGCTGAGCCCGACCTTCGAGGAATTCCTGACGCTGCCGGCCTATCGGCTGATCGACTGAACTCGCAGGAAATTATTTCTCGAGGACGACACTTCGGCATTCGGGCGGCAACTGCGCCAGCGTGAGCGGCGGCTTCGGCTTGGCGTTGGGGTCCAATCGGGGATGCAGCGCTTCGTCGGTGAACCACCAGGCCAGCGACTTGCCGCAGCCATCGCCGGGCGGAACCGGCGCCTGCGGCTGGCAGACGGTTTCGCCCGCCGGACAGGCGATCCTGACATGGAAGTGATAATTGTGCCCCCAATAGGCCTCCACCTTCGTCATCCAGGGCTCGCCCTTGTGGGTCTCGCACAAAGCCTTCTTGATCGCCGCGTTGACGAAGATGCGCTCGACCTCCGGCTCTTCGGCCGCCGCCTTGATCACGCCGGCCTGTTTTTCCGACCAAACCGACCTGTCGACCGAAAGACCGTCCGGCCGGACCATGTCGACCGCCGACATTTCCTCGCGGTCGGCCGCGCTGAGGGGATGTTCGGGCTTCGGGGTCAGCCAGATGTCGGCGTCGAGGCCGACCTGATGTGAGGCGTGCCCCGTCAGCATGGGTCCGCCGCGCGGCTGCGAAATGTCGCCGACGAGAATGCCGGGCCACACCCCTTCGCGCGCCGCCTTGCGAGAGAAGCGCTCGAGAAACGCGATCATCGCAGGATTGCCCCAAAAGCGATTGCGCGACAGCCGCACGACGCTCCAGGTCTCGCCATCGACCGGAAGCGCCTTGGCGCCGGCCAGGCAACCATGGGAATAAAAGCCGATCGAGCGCGTCCGCGCCTCGGTAGGGGTCATCGCACGACCGAAGACCTGCTTGGCCGGGAGTTTGGGATCCGCCGGGTTGGCCAGCGGCGGCAGCGGCTTGGGGTCGAGAGTGCCTTTGTCCTGCGCATCGGCGAAGCCGTCGACCGCGACGATCGCCGCGCCGCACAGAATCCAAGCGATGACCTTCGTTCGCATCGTGACCTCCCGCGAAGCGCGACACTATCGGTCAGCAGCATTAACGATCCGTTGGCCATGCGCAACGCGCGGCTACGCGCGGCGGACGACCACGAACAGCCGAGGGAAGGGCATCAGCACGCCGCCCCACGCTTGGCGTGGATAGGCCGCTGTTATCGCCTCGAGGTAGCGGCTGAGATATTCCTCGCGCTCGTCGGCGTCCAGCGGCGCCAGATAGGGGCGCAAGCCCGCGCCCTCGACCCAGGCAACGATCGCCGCCGGACTCTCCAGCCGATGCAGATAGACCGTTCGCCAGATGTCCACGAGATCGCAGAAGGGCGAAAGGGCCGCATCGTAATCGCCCAATGCGCCAATTTTCTCTCGCGCCGCGCTCGCCCCCGCGAGCTTGGCGCGAAAAGGTAGCGCCGCGCCGATCTTTCGCATCAGAACATGCGTAAGTTCGGCCTCGTTGTCCGGCATCTGCGCCGCCAGGCATCCACCGGGCTCGAGATCGCCGACCAGGCGCGTCATGACGCCGACATGGTCGGGAACCCAATGAAACAGCGCATTGGCGAAGACGAGGTCGACGCGGCCTTTCCAATTGGCCGCCTCACCCTCGAGGAAACGCACGCCCGGCAACCGAGCGCGCGCCGCGGCCAGCATTTGCGTGGAAGTATCGACGCCGACGAGATCGCTGTCGGGGTAGCGGTCGGCGAGCGCCTGCGTGGATAGGCCGGCGCCGCAGCCGAGGTCCACGATGCGGCGACGCGGCCCTTGCGGGATCCGCGCCAACAGGTCTATGGAGGGGCGATTCCTCTCGGCATCGAACCGGCCGTAGGCCAGAGGGTCCCAGTTGTTCATTTTTCCTTCACATACCCTCAATAATTTCCATCTGCGACATAATTGCAACAATATTACGACGGCCGCTTTTTGCGCCGGAAGGCTTTCGGGACCGCTCAGCAATATCCATGGAATCGCAGAGCGTTGTAGCCAAAGAAGGCGCGCCGCCTCGTTTTGCGGGCATTCCCGGCGAGCTTCGCGAATTGACGTTCGATGCGACGTTTTTGTGACTCTTGT
>DASXYQ010000358.1:0-3844 GCA_036502445.1 Roseiarcus sp.
GGCGGCATCGCGGTCGGCATGGCGACCAATATCCCGCCGCACAATCTGGGCGAGACGATCGACGCTGTGCTCGCGCTGATGGACAAGCCGGACATGTCCATCGAGGATCTGATGGAGCATATTCCGGGACCGGATTTCCCGACTGGGGGCACGATTCTCGGCCGGGCGGGCATCCGCGCCGCCTATTCCACCGGGCGCGGCTCGATCATCATGCGCTCCAAGGTCCACACCGAGACCTTGCGCAAGGATCGCGAGGCGCTGATCGTCTCGGAAATCCCCTATCAGGTCAACAAGGCGACCCTGATCGAGAGGATCGCCGAACTGGTGCGCGAGAAGAAACTGGAGGGAATCTCGGACCTCCGCGACGAGTCCGATCGCGACGGCATGCGCATCGTCATCGAGCTCAAGCGCGAAGCGGTCGCCGACGTGGTGCTCAATCAGCTCTGGCGTTTCACCGCGATGCAGTCGAGCTTCGGCGCGAACATGATCGCGCTGAACGGCGGTCGCCCGGAGATGCTGAATCTCAAGGACATGCTCGTCGCCTTCCTCGACTTCCGCGAGGAAGTCGTGACGCGGCGCACCAAATATCTGCTCGCCAAGGCGCGCGACTCGGCGCACATCCAGGTCGGCCTGGCGATCGCCGTGGCCAATATCGACGAGGTCATCCGCCTCATCCGGACGTCGCCGGACTCCGGGGCGGCGCGCGCCGCGTTGATGGAGCGCGTCTGGCCGGCCCGCGACATGGCGCCTCTGATCAGCCTGATCGCCGACCCGCGCCACACGATCGCGGAGGATGGAACGATCCGCCTCTCCGATGCGCAGGCGCGCGCGATCCTGGAACTGCGTCTCGCGCGTCTGACCGCGCTCGGCCGCGACGAAATCGCCGAGGCGCTGAACAAGCTCGCCGCCGAGATCGCCGACTACCTCGACATCCTCTCCTCGCGCGCGCGGCTGATGGGCATCATTCGCGACGAGCTCGCCGCGGTGAAGACCGCCTTCGCCGACAAGCGCCGCACCGAGATTCTCGAATCCGAAGCCGACATGGAGGACGAGGACCTCATCCAGCGCGAGGAGATGGTGGTGCTCGTCAGCCACGCCGGCTACATCAAGCGCGTGCCGCTCTCGACCTATCGCGCGCAGCGGCGCGGCGGCAAGGGTCGGTCTGGCATGGCCACAAAGGAAGAGGATTTCGTCGCGCGCCTCTTCGTCGCCTCGACGCACCAGCCGGTGCTGTATTTCTCCTCCAAGGGCCAGGTCTACAAGGAGAAGGTCTGGCGGCTGCCGCTCGCCGCGCCGCAGGCGCGCGGAAAGGCGCTCGTCAATCTGCTGCCGCTCGAACAGGACGAGCGCATCACCACGATCATGCCGCTGCCGGAGGACGAGTCGAGTTGGGAAGCGCTCGACGTGATGTTCGCGACCACCCGCGGCAGCGTCCGCCGCAACAAGCTCTCCGACTTCGGGCAAGTCAATCGCGCCGGCAAGATCGCGATGAAGCTGGACGAAGGCGAGGGCATCGTCGACGTGCAGATCTGCTCGGAAAACGACGACGTGCTGCTGACGACCAATCTCGGCCAGTGCATTCGCTTCGCCGTCGCGGACGTGCGCGTCTTCAAGGGGCGCGACTCCATGGGCGTGCGCGGCATCACGCTGGCGGAGGGCGACAACGTCATTTCGCTGGCGATTCTCCGCGAGTTCGATGCGGGGAGCGAGGAGCGCCTGGCCTACCTGAAGATGCGCCGCGCGATGGCGGGCGAGACGGGCGAAGAGGCGCCGCCCGACGCGGAAGCCGAGAGCGAAGCGCCCGCCGTCGCGGCGCTGCCGCCCGAGCGTTATGCCGCGATGTCGGCGGCCGAGCAGTTCATCCTCACGATCTCGGAGAACGGCTACGGCAAACGCACCTCATCGTTCGAATACCGGCTCACGGGGCGCGGCGGCAAGGGCATCGTCGCGATGGCGGTGAACGCCCGCAACGGCAAGCTCGTCGCCTCGTTCCCGGTGGAGCACGGCGACGAGGTGATGCTGGTCACGGACGGCGGCCAGTTGATCCGCTGCCCCGTCGAAGGCATCCGCATCGCCGGCCGCGCAACCCAGGGCGTGATCGTGTTCGACACCGCCGAGGGCGAGCGGGTGGTGTCGGTGGAGCGGATATCCGAGCCGGAGGGGGAGGAAGGGGAGGTGGAGTGAGGCGGCGGGATGGGCCTGCGTGGGCGTGATCCCAGTATCGCCAATAATCGCCGAACTTGTCTCCACGTAGTGCTTTGCCTGTCGCGCGCGGATTCCCGCCGGCGGCAACCCGGGTGTCCATGTAGTCGAGGATGCGCCGGGCGATTTGTCGATCGAGCTTGGCCAGCCTTTTTTGGCGGTCTCTGTGTACCTAATCTCCCAGGTCAAGGTCTTGCCTGACCTCGTCGGCGGAATAGACCCTCTCTTGACCCTTGCGCACGCGCTCCATCGTGGCGGCGGCGATTTCGGCGTCCTCGATGTCGTCGAGACCGTTGGCGATCCAGGCGCTCAGATAATATTCTTTGGGCCGACCGGTTTGACGGACCAGGCGATCGAGCCGCTTTTCGCTCACAGGGTCGAGCTCGATTGAAGTCGGCATATGGTTTTACCCGCCGACCAAGTCATCGAGTCACCGTTACATCGTAGCGGAAACAGGCGCAATGTCTTCCGGAATCACGACAGAGGCTGCGAAACTCAGAACGCCCGGCGCCTATCCCGCCTATGCCGCCTCTCGCGTCACCGAAGCTTCGATCGTCGGGGGGCGTCGCAACGTTTGCAAGACTACGCAATAGCGCTCCGTGAGGCGCAGCAGCGTCTCGATCTGGTCCGGCGTTGCGTCCGCATCGACGGCGAATTTCAGCCTGATATCGGTGAAGCCGACAGAGGCCTGCTTATCGACGCCGAGCGTGCCGCGGAAGTCGAGATCGCCCTCCGCGCTCACCCGGCCGGAGCGCAACGTCAGCCCGAGCGAGGTTGCGACCGCCTTCAGCGTCACGCCGGCGCAGGCGACGAGCGCCTCCAGCAGCATGTCGCCCGAGCAGAGTTCGAGCCCGGTCCCGCCGGTCGCCGGATGCAGCCCGGCGACGGCGAGCGCCCGCCCGGTCTCGACCTTGCAAGCGATAGAACTCGCATCGAGCGATCCTTCGGCGCGCAGCGTCACGCGCGCGGAGCCGGGCTCGGCGCGATAGCGGTCTTTCAATGGCGCCTGCAGCGCGCGGAGTTCGTCGGCGTTCATGTGGGCCTCCTCGTTGGACGCGATTCACCACATATAGAGGTCGGATCGGCCGATCGCGAGTGCGGAGATTCTCTCGAGCCGAATCGTCGCGCGCCGCCCCCGCGATAGCCGGCTCGCGCAATCGAGGCTCTTGCCGGATCGAAAGGCGTCGACATAGGTTCGCGGGCAATCCGACGGACGGTTGGCGAACGCGGGTGGCCCCGCCTGCAGGAGGCGTGCGATGGCGCGGAGGCCGCAAGACCGGGACAATGGCGCCGAACCGGATACGAAACTCTCTCCCGGAATCAGGCTGTCGGACACCGATCGGCTCGAGGCGTTCAGCGACGGCGTCTTTTCGATAACGATCACGCTGCTGGTGTTCGACGTGGTGCGCCCGGAATACGAGCCGGGCCATTTGCTGCAGCAATTGCAGGCGCAATGGGCGACCTACTTGGCGTTTCTCGCCTCGTTCTTCTACGTCGGCATCATCTGGCTCAACCATCGCGCCGTGTTTTCGCGCGTGCGCTACTGCGACCGCGGCCTGTATCTGACAAATCTGATGCTGTTGCTGACTTCCGCGCTGATTCCCTTTCCGACCGCGGTGCTGTCGAAGGCGCTGCAATACGG
>DASXYQ010000359.1:0-8872 GCA_036502445.1 Roseiarcus sp.
CCCCCTTCGCCGCGCGCAGGTTTCCCTTGGTCAGCAGCCGACACAGGCGCCCATAGGCGGCGCGATCTCGGGGATAGACGAGCACGTCGGGCGCGCCGTCGATGAAGGTGAGCCGCGCTCCCGTGACGACGCGTAAAAGCCCGATCGCGGCGCGTTTCTCGCGGGCGAAGACATGCGCGCGCACGACGCCGGCGAGCGTGTTGCGATCGGCGATCCCGATCCCCGTCAGGCCCAGAGCCGCCGCGCGCGCCACAAGTTCTTCCGGATGTGAGGCGCCGCGAAGAAACGAAAAATTCGTCGTCGTCGCGAGCTCGGCGAAGCGGGGGGCGAGGCGGATCATGGGGCAACCCCTTCTCCCCTTGCGGGGGAAGGTGAGAAGCTCCTCTCCCGCTCTTGCGGGAGAGGACTTGGGGTGAGGGTCTGCGTTGTCACCACAGCAGACCACATTCGGCCGCAATCGTCGCGAGCACGCTGTCCGGCGTCGTTAGGCCGATTGCTTCATCACGGCGGGGCCAGATTTCACGGCGAGGGGAATGTTCACGCATAGTCGTCTCTTCTCTGAAAGGCCATCCGGCGCTTCGCGCCCCACCTCTCCCGCAAGAGCGGGAGAAGGGCATTACCCGAACACCCCATGCAGAAACCACTTCGCGCGCTGGGTCTCGCGGCCGTACAGCCCCTCTCGATAGAGCCAGTAGCGGCGCCCCGAGGCGTCCTCGGCGCGGAAATAGTCGCGCGTGGGCGCGTCAAGACGCCGCCACCAGGGGGCGGCGATGCGTTCGGGGCCCTCGATCGCGGCGACTTCGTGCAGCACACGGCGCCAGCGGAAGCGTAACGGTGGCCCGTCGGGAATTTCCGCTAGCGTCTCGATCGGCTCGGGCCGTTCGAACAGCCGCAGCGGCCGACTCGGCGCCTCGGCGGGAAGGTAGAGCCCGAGCCCCTCCCCCCGCGCGCGCATCTCGCCCCTGACCGCCGGCGCGGCGGCGACCGCCTGTTCGGGAATATGCGCGTCGACGAGCGTTTGCCGCGTCACGCGGCTCGGCCCCAGTCGCGCACTGAGGCGATCGAGCAGATCGGCGAGCTTGGCCGCGCGCTCGGCCTCGAACGCGCGCTCCCATTCGCGTTGCGAGGGCTCCAGCGGCTCGGCGACGAGGCATGAAAGTCGCATCAGATCGACGCCGAAGCCGGCGTCGATCTCGTCCTCCGCGCCGCCGGCGAGACGCTCGACGAACAGTCGCGCGATCGCGCGCGCCTCGTTGAGCGGCCGGCCGGCGCCGACGCGAATGCGGCGAACGTCGCCATCGACGCGGTAGAGCATCAACTCCACCAGACGCGCGCCCTTGGCCTGTCGCTCCAGCAGCACGACCAGATCGTCGGCGAGCCTGGCGAGCGTCGCCATCACCGCGTCGACATGGGCGATCGGACTGGCGAACCGCCGCTCGGCGCAAAAATCGGGCGCGGCGAAGCGCGGCGAGATCGCGTCGCGCTCGAGGCCGTTCAGCGCGTCGAGCCTTGCCAAAACCTCGACGCCGAAACGCGCGGCGATCGGCGCCCGCGGCCGCATCGCGAGATCGCCGATGCGGCGCAGCCCCGCGCGCGCCATGTCGGCGGCGTCGGCCTCCTCCAACCCGAGCGCGGCGACCGGCATTTCATGGAACAGCTTGGCGAAGGCCTTTCCAGCGAGGCCGGCGGGCGCGATGCGTCGGTTCGAATAGCGCGCGAGCGCCCAGGCGGCGCGCGGCGAATCGGCGAGGCCCAGCGCGATCCCGAACCCCTGTCGCTCGAAGCGCGCCTCGATCTCGGCCAGGAGCCCCGCCTCGCCGCCGAACAGGTGCGCAACGCCCGAAACGTCGAGCATCAGACCGTCGGCGCTATCGAGCGCGACGAGCGGCGTATAGCGCGCGCAGGCGTCCGCGAGGCGCTCGAGCAGCTTGGCCTCCGCGGCCGGATCGGCCTCGCAGGCGACGAGCGCGGGATGGCGTGCGCGCGCGTCGGCGAGCGTCAGGCCCGCGCTCAGGCCGAGGCGTGCTGCGTTCGCGTCGAGGCAAACGAGCCGCCGCGCGTTTCTGATCATGGCGACCGCCGCGAGCGGCGCCCCGGGATCAACCCGGTGCGCGCGCCGCGCGCGATCCGTAGGCAGACGCGGCCACCAGAGGGAGAGAAATCGACGGTTCGTCAAACTGCTTGTCCTCGCTTCTCCAAGTCAGGCGGATGACCCGCGTCGCATCGAGGCCGATCGGAGATCCCCTCGCGGAGGTCAGGCGCGCCTTGACGAGCCGGGCGGCGAAGGCGGGCCGCCCCGGCAGGCCGCGCTCGCTCCCCGCCGAGGGGAGATGCGCGCTCGGCGCGGCCGATATCTCGAAGCGGGTTTCGGCCGCGCTGGAAATCCGGTCGGCCGCGCGATAGGCGCTCGCCTGTACGAGCAGGGCCGGCGCGCGCCCCGAGCGCGCGGCGAGCAACAGGCGGCGCGAGACGGCGAGGTCGTATTTCTGCAGGCGCCAGACTTCGCCGACGACGACAGCCGGCGCGCCGCTCTTCAATGCCTCCTCCATCGCCTGGAACAGGGCCGTCGCGTCGGGCGCGCGCACGAAGACGAGCCGGCCGAGCTCCAAGCCATGCGCGACGAGGCCCGGACCATAGAGCGCACCCATGTCGCGAGCCGCGAAATCCTCGGCCATCAGCAGCCCCGCCGCCGAATGCTCGGCCATGAAACGCGCCGCCAGGGCGAGAGCGAAGCCCATCGCCGCCCCCCCGTCGCCGGGCGTCGCCGGCACGATCTCATGCAACGCATCGCCCGAGAGGCCGCCGCCGAGCGCGCGGTCGAGCGTCCGGTTAAGCGAAAGCCTGGCGCCCGGCGCATGTGTCTCCGCCGGCCCCGAGCGAGCTTCGATCTCCTCGACGGCGCGCCGCAAACGCGCCATTCCCTCAGCTCCGCCGCCGCGCGACATCGATCCACAATCCCTTAGTTCCGCTTTTGTTCTAGTTTTGAGCGCGGGCGGGGTGAGAGTCAAGGGCAACTGGCTTTCGTCTCAGCTGAGCACAATGCCGTCTGCCATTCCGCAAGCCCCATCGCGTTTGCGATCAATCGCTCGACAAATGACCAATCTCGGCAATATTATCACGGTGAAGACGCTCGTTTTCGCTCCGGCCGCCGCCAAACAGTTCGACGCGCTGCCGCCACCCGCGCAAATCGCGATCGAGCAAGCGCTCGCCCGCTATATCATCGAAGGTCGTGGCGATGTGAAGCGGCTGATCGGTCGCGAGGGTTATCGGATGCGGGTCGGCGAATATCGTGTGATTTTCGATGAGACCCGGACCACGATTCTGGCGCTTCGCGTCGGGCGACGAAATACGAACACCTACTCCTGACGGAGCCAACAGTGATCCCGTTTCAAACCCTCAAGACTTCCTCTGGCGAGGAACTCGTCGTGATCTCCCGGGCGGAGTTTGATCGTCTCTGCGCCCTTGCCGCCGAAGCGGAAGAAGACGCCGCCGACAGTGCCGCATACGACGCCGCAAAGGCCGAGTTCGAGGCCAGCGGTTCGATCGCGTTTCCGCCCGATCTGTCGACGCTGCTGTTGAAGCACAAGAGTCGGCTTGCGGCGATGAGGAAGTGGCGAGGACTTTCGCAAGCCGATCTCGCCGCCAAAGTCGGTATTGGACAGAGCTTCCTTTCCGATCTGGAGGCTGGACGCCGCCTAGGCTCCTCCACAACAATCGAAGGGCTGGCTGCAGCGCTGGACGTACCGCTTGACTGGATCGCGTAGCCAGGAGACCAGTCCATGTGCGAGTTGATCGATGCGGCAGCCCATGAGGCGACCATGGCGGCGGTCGCCCGCGGCGAAAAAGACATGCTGACGACGGAAGAGACCGTCGCCGCGCTCGCCTCGCCGACGCCGCCCGCGTTTTGGCGCAACAAGCGCGGTCTGACCCAAAGACATTTGAGTCTAGCCGTCGGCATCTCGCAAAGCTATATCGCGGACCTCAGAGCCGGGCGACGAAAAGGCGCCGCCGCGCTCGTCGAGCGCCTCGCCCAGGCCTTGCGCTTGCGCATGGAGGGCTGACGAGGCTCTCGCTGAACCCGCCACGATCGGCCAAAGAAAAAGATAGCGCCATGACCGCCATGAAAGCAAAATCCCAGGGCGAAATTCGTGTCGGCGTCGGCGGCTGGACTTTCGAGCCCTGGCGCGGCGTCTTCTATCCGAAAGGCCTGCCGCAAAAGCGCGAGCTCGAATATGCGAGCCGCCAGCTCACGTCGATCGAGATCAACGGCACCTACCACGGGACCCAGAAGCCCGAAAGCTTCGTGAAGTGGCGTGACGAGACGCCCGACGACTTCGTTTTCACGGTGAAGGGGCCGCGCTTCGCCACTAATCGACGCGTGCTGGCCGAAGCCGGCGACTCGATATCCCGCTTCTTCGCCAGCGGCGTGCTCGAGCTCGGCGACAAGCTCGGTCCCATCAACTGGCAATTCGCGACGACCAAGAAATTCGACCGCGAGGATTTCTCCCGCTTTCTCGCGCTGTTGCCGAAGCGCATCGGGGATCGCGAAATCCGGCACGCCGTCGAAGTGCGCCACGACAGCTTTCGAGCCGGCGAATTCGTCGAACTCGCGCGCGAACATGACATCGCGATCGTGGTAGCCGGCGAGTCCAAACATCCCCTGATCGTCGATGTCACGAGCTCATTCGTCTACGTCAGGATCATGGGCGCCAGCGATGCGCACGAGGTCGGCTATGCGCCCGCCGACCTCGACAAATGGGCGTTGCGCGCGCGCACATGGGCCGCCGGCGGCGCGCCGGAGGACCTGCCTGCCCTCGCCCCGACGCCGAAAGCCGGAAAAAGCCGAGACGTGTTTTTGTTCGCGATCTCCGGCTTCAAGGAGCGCAATCCCGCCGCGGCAGCGGCGCTCCTGGAACGTGTTCGCTGAAGCCGCTCTGGCCGATCAGTTCCGGAACGGCGGCGTCAGCCAGCAAGTCGCTCGACAGCGAGGCGGAGCCGGCCAGCCTTAACCTTCCTTTTCGAGAGAGGGAAAGTCGCCCCCCCATCACCCGATGGTGAGGCGGCCCAATCGAGCCGCGGTTGTAACAAGGTCCCCGTACGAGTCGAATGCGGGAGAACATAGGGCCGAGGGTATCGGAGGTCGCGGATGTTGTCGTATTTCAAAATTGCGGAACGGGGCGTCGGCCCCTATTGGCCTCTCTCGATCCTGCGCTGGGTGATGGTCATAATCTTCTTGGCGTTTGGCATCCAGAAATTCACGCCACAGTCTGCCCACGGCATCGTTCAATTCATCATCAACAGTCCTTTTGTCTGGTGGCTTTCCATCTTTGGCGGCTCATCGCTGTTTTGCTCGCGGCAGGCGCGTTAAACCCAATGCTTTCGGCGCTCGGGTCGCTGATGGGCGTCGGCACGTTCTTGATCACATGGTCATTCTTCTTCACGACGCCTGGCGTCGTGACTTGGAGTATTTCACCCGATCCGATAGCATGGAACCTGACCGGCGAATTTCTGTTCAAAGACGTGGTGTTAATATGCGTTTGCGCCGTGCTTTTCTTAGCTTCAGTGTCCCGAACCCGACTTCGCTGGGCAGAGAAGACGACGGGTTAGCCTCTTTCCCTCGTCTGGCATCCGTGCGATCTTACTCGGAACCGTCGCGAGAGCGTGATCCGAGGTCGTGAGATGAGCGCACCCGACGCGATCGTCATCGGCGCGGGTCCGGCGGGTCTCGCCGCCGCGCAGCGGCTCGGCGCCTCCGGACTGAAATCCGTGATTTTCGACAAGGCGGAAGCGGTCGGCTCGGTCTGGCGGCGTCATTACGACCGGCTGCACTTGCACACACCGCGCGCCCATTCGGCGCTGCCGGGCCTGCCGATGCCGGCGTCGTTCGGGCGCTATCCCTCGCGCACGCAATTCATCGAGTATCTCCAGGGCTATGCGAAGAACTTCGACCTGGAGCCGATATTCGGCACGCCGGTTCGGTCGGTGCGGCGCGACGGCTCGCGCTGGCGCGTCGAAGCAGGCGAAAGCTCGGCGACGACGCCGATCGTCGTCGTCGCCACCGGGTGGGCCGACTTTCCCAACGCGCCGAAATGGCCGGGTATGGAGGCGTTCGACGGTCCGATCGTCCATTCCAGCGCCTATCGCAACGCCTCGGCATACGCGGGCCAGCGCGTGCTCGTCGTCGGCTTCGGCAATTCGGGCGCGGAAATCGCGCTGGATCTGTGCGAAGCGGGCGTGGCGGCGACCTTGAGCGTGCGCTCGCCGGTGCGGATCCTGCCGCGCGATTTTTTCGGGCTGCCGATCGTAGAGTTTGCGATCGCGCAGCGGTTTCTGCCCGCGCGCGTCGCCGACGCAATCAACGCTCCCTTCATACGCCTCGCGGTCGGCTCGATCGAACGCCTCGGCATGAAGCGCGCCGAAAAGGGGCCGATCCGGATGATCGAGGAGGACGGTCGGGTTCCCGTGCTCGACGTCGGCACGGTCGCGAAGATCCGAGAGGGCAAGATCAAGGTGCGCGGCCTGATCGCGAGCTTCGCGCCACGCACGGTCGTATTCGCCGAAGGCGGCGCCGCGCCGTTCGACGCGGTCATCCTCGCCACCGGCTTCAAGCCCGATCTGCGCGCCCTGCTGCCGGATGCGAAGGGCGTGCTGGACGCAGAGGGAAGGCCGCTCGTCAGCGACAAGCCGACCGCGCAGCCCGGCCTCTATTTCGTCGGCGCCATCGTCTCACCGACCGGACAGTTCCGGCAGATCGGAATCGGCGCGACACGCGTCGCCGAACTAGCCAAGCGCTACCTGCGCGACGTGAGTTGCGCCGCGTCTTCGCGCTGACGAAAAACCTCCCGGCGCCGTTGCCGCGGTACCTACCGTCATTGCGAGCGAAGCGAAGCAATCAACGCACCGTTGCCGCCCGTCCGCCGATTGGGCGACGACTCGTACCCTCGAGTCATTGGTTCCTGAGCGCCGCTTACGCCGGTATCCGCTCCTCGCCCGGCGGCGGCTCGCGCAGCACGTAGCCCCGGCCCCAGACCGTCTCGATGTAGTTGCGGCCGTTGGAGGCCGACGCGAGCTTTTTGCGCAGCTTGCAGATGAAGACGTCGATGATCTTGAGCTCCGGCTCATCCATGCCGCCGTAGAGATGATTGAGGAACATCTCCTTGGTCAGAGTCGTGCCCTTGCGCAGCGAGAGCAACTCGAGCATCTGGTATTCCTTGCCGGTCAGATGCACGCGGGCGGCGTCGACTTCCACCGTCTTCTGATCGAGATTCACGATGAGATCGCCAGTGATGATCACCGATTGCGCGTGGCCTTTGGAGCGCCGCACGATCGCGTGAATGCGGGCGACGAGTTCGTCCTTATGGAATGGCTTGGTGAGATAGTCGTCCGCGCCGTGACCGAGGCCCCTCACCTTATCTTCGATGCCGGCCATGCCGGAGAGGATCAGGATCGGCGTCTTGATCTTGGTCACTCGCAGCGCTCGCAGGACCTCATAGCCCGACATATCGGGCAGATTCAGGTCCAACAGGATGATGTCGTAGTCGTAGAGCTTGCCGAGATCGATCCCCTCCTCCCCCAGGTCCGTCACATAGACGTTGAAATTCTCTGACTTCAACATCAGTTCAATGCTTTGCGCCGTCGCGCTGTCGTCCTCGATCAGAAGCACTCGCATTTTAGATCCCCGCCCCTTGCCCCTGAGTGCGCGATCACAGCGACTTCCGTCGGCGACGAAGTCGGACTCGAAATCCGACCCCCGGCGGCCAAACGAAATCTGCCGAATCGACACATTGAATGGCCCCAAATGGTTAACAACTTCTGATTCACAGGCGCAAGCCCTTTTCCGAATCGCGCCAAGAAACCGGCAAGCTTTTGATTCAAAGTGATAAATCTATACCCGTTATCTTTATCTAGAACTTCAAGAAATTCGTTTATCCGATTCCCCGGACTCGAAGATTCCCCACCGACGCCCCGCCAGGCCGCACGCCAGCGCCGACGTAACCGCCTGTCCCGAGGATTGTTAACGACGCAGGTAAACGAACCGCTAACGCCGCCGCTGCGCGAGGGGAAATTTTTGTGCGCCCGATGCGCGGCCTGGCCCTTTCCGAGCGCGTCCCGTAACAAAGAAGCAACTTTCCTGCGGCATCCTCCGGAAGTCTCGCGGTGGATTGCAAAATGGGCGGCGTCGCCCGCGTAGCGGTTTTGTGGTGGGGAGTGGGTTGGTATGAAATCGCGGGACACGCTCATCAGGCTGAAACGCTTCCAGGTCGAGGAAAAGCGGCGACGCGTTCGCCAGATCGAAACGATGGTCGCCGAATTCACGCGCATGGCCGCCGATCTCGACCGCGAAATCGCCAATGAAGAAAAGCGCGCCGGGATCAGCGATCCCCATCATTTCGCCTACCCCACCTACGCCCGGGCCGCGATCGCCCGACGCGACAATCTCAAGAGCTCGATCGGCGAACTCGCGATCCAGGTCGAGGAGGCCAAGGCCGCGCAAGGGATCGCTCAGGCCGAGTTGCAGAAATACGAGTCGCTGGACGGTCGCGAGAAGGCCGCCGATCGGGCTCACGAGGCCGTCGCGCAGGTCTGAGCCGGTCTCATCGGCGAAAATTTAGCCGCGTTCGCTGAGCGCGGCCGTCATAGAACGCTCATTCTCCCGAGGTCGACGACGCGGAACCCACGCGGTCGCCAACTGCCGACGACCGCGTCCACAGCAGCGCCCGGCGGATTCACCCCGCTCCTGCCCGACACGAGCCGATTCCCCGCGCGAATTGCGGCCCTCCTCCGTTGCGATGGCCCGAGCGATGCAGTAGACCTCGCCGTGGTCAATTCGATAGGGCGCGAAACAATGGCGGACAATCACGGCGTGGCGACG
>DASXYQ010000360.1:0-3084 GCA_036502445.1 Roseiarcus sp.
TCTGAGCTTTCTGGCGACCCGGCCGATGACCCTCGGGGTGCGCGGGATCGTGCTCGACGCCGCGAGCGCCGTCCTGCTCGTGAGACACAGCTATGTCTCGGGTTGGCACCTGCCGGGGGGCGGCGTCGAGGCGGGCGAGACTTGCGAGGCGGCGCTGGCGCGCGAGCTTCGGGAAGAAGCCAACGTGATCGTCGAGGCGCCGACGATCCTGCACGGACTGTTCTTCAACGTACATGTTTCGCGACGCGATCATGTCGCGGTCTATGTCATCAGGCGCTTTCGCGTCACGGGTGAGCGGGCGCCCGATCGCGAGATTCTGGAGGCCCGGTTCTTCGCTCGCGACGCTTTGCCGGAAGATGCGACGCGAGCGACGCGCGCCCGCCTCGGCGAGATTTTCGAGGAGCAGCCCCTCTCGGCGATTTGGTGAGGGCGAGCTTTCGGTCGCGCGCGGCTCCGTGTTAGAGCGCCCCCCGTCGCGAGGACCCCGGAACCGCCATGACCGATCTACCGCTGATTCTCGAACAGGAGACGCCGGACGACGCGGAAGCCATTCTTCGGCTCAACGAGCGCGTATTCGGGCCGGGCCGTTTCGCGCGCACCGCCTACCGTCTGCGCGAGACGACGGCCGCCGATCTGTCGCTGAGTTTCGTCGCCCGGGTCGGCACCCTGCTCGTCGGCGCGAACGCGATGACGCCGATCTGGATCGGGGAGACGCCCGCGCTCCTGCTCGGGCCGCTGATCGTCGAGCCGGTGTTTCGCAGCCGGGGCATCGGCGAGGCGCTCGTCACGCGCTCGCTCGAAGCCGCGCGCGCCGGCGGCGCCCGGCTGGTCTTCCTGGTCGGCGACGAGTCCTATTACGGCCGGATGGGCTTCGCGCCGACGCCCCCCGGACGCGTCGTCCTGCCGGGGCCGGTCGATCCGGCGCGGGTGCTGCACTGCGAACTGCAGCCGGGCGCGTTCGAGGGCGTGAAGGGGAAAGTGCGGGGGGCGTAGTTGTGGCGAATGGCGAATCGCGAATGGCGAATGGCAAGCGAGCGTCTCGTTCCGTTTCCATTCGCTACTCGCCATTCGCCACCCCCTCAGTACGGAGTTCCGTCCTTTCGCGAGAAAACGTACCTGCCATCCGCTCCCATTCGGCCGTGCAGGTCGGCGTCGGGATAGCTGACTTCATCGCCCGCCGTGCGGTCGCCGACGACGAGCAGCAGCACATCATTGGCGGATCGGTTGACGAACCGATGGGCATTGCCGGTTCCTGCCGGGAAGCCGGCGCACATGCCCGCGCGCAGCGCTTCGACGCCGGCATCGGTCTCCAGATCGACGTCGCCCTGGAGGACATAGATGAACTCATCCTGCCGCGAGTGCGCGTGGCGTGCGGAGGACTGACCGCCCGGAACGATGCGCGTGATGTTCACGCCGAAATTCGTGAGATGGGCATGATTGCCGAGGCGACGGTTCCAGCACTGCTGGTTAGCGGCGCGGAAACGCTCCGGGTAACCCGTCGAGTTGCTTTCTGGGAGCATCAAAGGGTCGAATCCCGATCTTTCCGGCATGACTGACCTCCGGTTTCCTCAAGCGGTTTCTTGTAGATCCGTCATTTTCTTCCTCGGGTGAAAGGGCTAACATCCGCGCGCAGGCAATTCAAACACGCCCGCAAAACAGGCCGCGACGGCTCGTTTGCAGGCAAAGGCTTCATCATGGCTCAGAAAGTGGCCCTCGTCGCGGGAGCGAGCGGCGTCATCGGCAGCGGGTTAGTCGATGAACTGAGCGAGCGCTCGGACTGGCGAACCCGCCTTTTGGCCTCGAGGCCGATCGCCGGCAGCGACGCCATCGTCGTCGATCTGCAAGACGCGAGGAGCGCGGCCAAAGCCATGGAGGCGGCGAGCGACGTCACGCATCTCTTCTATGCCGCCTATCGGGCGCAGCCGGATTTCGCAGCCGAGGTCGCGGTGAATGGGCCGATGCTGGAAAACCTGCTCGAAGGTTTGAAAACAGCTGGCGCGCCGCTCGAGCGCGTCGTGCTCTACCAGGGCGCCAAGGTGTATGGCGTGCATCTCGGGCCGGTGATTGCGCCGTTTTATGAGGACAGCGTGCGGCATATCCCGCCGAACTTCTACTATAACCAGGAGGACGCGCTGCTCCGCCGCGCCGATGCGGGCGAGTTCGAATGGTCGATCCTGCGTCCCGACGTCGTCATCGGCGACGTCGTGGGCAACCCGATGAACATGGCGATGGTGATCGGGGTTTTCGCCGCACTCAGCCAGGCGACGGGGACGCCCTTCCGCTTTCCCGGGTCGACAAAAGTCTACGATGGCGTGTTCGCTCAAGTCACCGACGCAAGGCTTCTCGGCCGCGCAAGCCTGTGGAGCGCCACGGCCGCCGCCGCACGCAACCAGGCGTTCAACTATGTCCATGAACCGTTCCGTTGGGAGCGCGTCTGGCGGCAGATCGGGGAGGGGCTCGGTCTCGAAGTCGCGCCGCCAATGAAGATGAAATTGGCGAACCAGATGGCGGACAAGGCGCCGCTCTGGTCGAAGCTGGCGCGGGAACACGGGTTGCGCGAAATCCCCTATGACAGACTGGTCGGCTGGGGCTTCGGCGACTTCATATTCAACACCGAGTTCGACATGGTCTCGGACATGGGAAAGATTCGGCGGGCCGGGTTCAACGAGACCATCGATAACGGCGCGTCGATCCTGTCGGCGATCCGGCGCTTGCAGGACAAGAAAGTTCTCCCGCCTCTTTCGCGGCTCTCTCCGTCATAGCGAGCAGAGCGAAGCGACCCGGGCTAGTTGCATGCGTCGAAGAAATTGGGATGGCGTTGCGGGACCCGAGCCAGAAGCGGCGAGTGTGATGAGGACGGGTTGGGCCAATCACCCAGGCCCCTGACCTCACCTCTCCCCGCAGAGAGGTGGGGAGAGGGGGCCCGGGCCGCACCGGCTTCCCGGCGAACGGCGAACTTGCTTTTTCTGAGATGTCCCAAAAGCGGCGCCTGCGGTCTCCTCTCCCGCCTCTTGCGGGGAGAGGTCGGGTGAGGGGCCTGGGGATTGGCCCAGGCGCTGATCGCCTTTCGCGCCTCCGCTACCC
>DASXYQ010000361.1:0-4021 GCA_036502445.1 Roseiarcus sp.
CGAGCTCCGGGTTTCGCACGAGCAGAACCTCATCCTGCCGCATGTCGCGCTCGACGATCTTCCCGCGGTCTACGACCGGCTCGCTTCGGTGGGGCTGTCGACGCCGAATGCGGGCCTCGTCAGCGACATCATCGCCTGCCCCGGCCTCGACTATTGCGCGCTCGCGACCGCGCGCTCGATCCCGATCGCGCAGCGGATCTCCGAGCGCTTCGGCGACGGCGGCCGCGCACGCAACGTCGGGCCGCTCAAAATCAAGATCTCGGGCTGCATCAACGCCTGCGGCCATCATCATGTCGGCCACATCGGCATTCTCGGCCTCGAGCGCGCGGGCGAGGAGACCTATCAGATCACGCTCGGCGGCTCGGGCGACGAGACCGCCTCGATCGGCCAGATCACCGGCCCTGGCTTCAGCTACGAGAAGGTGGTCGACGCCGTCGAGACCGTGGTCGAGACCTACATGACGCAGAGGACGGGGCCGGAGGAAGCGTTCCTCCACACCTTTCGTCGGGTCGGCATGGCCCCCTTCAAGGAGGCGCTGTACGATCGCAGCGCCGGATCGGACATCTGATGAGCGCGCACGACGTCAAGCTGTTCGGCGACGCGATCGCCGCCTCGCGGCTGGAGGGCAAATTCGCGCGCGTGAAGGCGACTTCGCTTCTGCGGTTGGCGATCGAGGATTTGTTTCCCGACCGTATAGCGCTGGTCTCCAGCTTCGGCGCGGATTCGGCCGTGTTGCTGCATATGATATCAGGCATCGACAAGAAGACGCCAGTGGTCTTCGTCGATACCGGGCAGCACTTCCCGGAGACGCTGGCCTATCGCGACCGCTTGGTCGAGAGTCTCGGCTTGCAAAACATCGTAGTCGCCGAGCCGGATGCGGAAACGTTGCGCGCCGAGGATCCGGAAAATTTCCTGTTCGCTTCCGATCCCGACCGTTGCTGTGAAATCCGCAAGGTTCTTCCGCTCGGCGAAGCGTTGCGTCCCTACGAAGCCTGGATCACCGGCCGCAAGGGGTTCCAGAGTCTCGAACGCGCGCGCACCCCGCTGTTCGAGGCCGAGGGCGAGCGCGTCAAGGTGAACCCGCTCGTCGGTTGGAGCGCCCGCGAAATCCTCGACTATATCAAACAGGCGGGTTTGCCGCCGCATCCGCTCGTCGCCAAGGGCTTTCCCTCGATCGGCTGCCTGCCTTGCACCAGCATGGTCAAGCCGGGGGAGGACGAGCGCGCGGGCCGCTGGCGCGGCCGCGGCAAGACCGAATGCGGCATTCATACGGGCGCGCTCGACGCGGGAGTGAACATCTGATGGCGCTCTGGCGCGACGGCGCCTTCGCCGGCAACTCCTGGACGACGCTCGTCGACGACGCGCCGGCGCCGCCGTCGGGAGCGATCCTGGTTTCGCTGGCGCGCTGGCGGCAGGAGCGCGAAGCATTCGCGAACCGCGCGGACTCTGTCGGGGTCGAGATCGTCGCGGGCAAGGATGCGCTCGAGCATCTGGCCGAGGTCGCCGATCGCCCGCTGGTCGCGCTGCGCTTCGACAAATTCGCGGATGGACGCGCGTTTTCCTACGCGATCCTGTTGCGCGAACGCCATGGCTTTTCCGGCGAGTTGCGCGCGGTCGGCGACGTGCTGCTCGATGAAATCCCGCTGATGCTGCGCTGCGGCTTCACCGCGTTCGAAATCGTCAATGCGCCTACGCTGCGCGCGCTCGAGCAGGGGCGGCTGCCGCGCCTCGTGCTGGCGTATCAACCGGGATTGGCGCCGGGGGAGGCGCCGTCGGGGACGAGGCCTTGGTTGAGGCGGTCGGGGGCGAGCGTTCATGGTGGCGCGCCGGCGGGACAATCCTCGTTTGGCGGAAAAGGCATCGCAAGTGAATAACGCGGTCGACCGAAGCGGCTAGAGCAACTGCGCGGCGACGCCTACGGACGCAGCCGCGTTCGCGAGTATCTCGTCGAGCGTACCGATCGACGCCCCTTGCTCGCTCGCAATGGCGAGATGGAGCGCGTCGCTCGCGCGCAGGCCGGTCCCGGATTGGTCCGCGAAGCGCGCCGCTGTACGAAAGTGAAGACTCGTGATCGGCGCGATCTTGAAGGCCTCGATCAACAGGCGTTCGAATTTTGCCAACGCTTTAGTCTAGCGCGCAAGTCGGGTCTGATATTGCCCGTGCGGAGCTTGATAGATAGAGCGGCTGAAAATTCCGTCGCTACCCAATCGCTCGCCAGCAGAGTCCCCGGCGCTTGCTGGGTCAGCCATGATTGGGTGCGCAGCGTCGGGGTTTCCAGCGTCAGAGCCGGGACGAGCACAGAGGTGTCGACCTAGACCGTAAATAGCGCGCGTCGTCGCGCATCCGGCGGATCAATTCGCCTGCATCTGTGTCTTGCATCTGCATCTGGTCCGTCAGGGCGCGCAGTTCCTCGATATCGATGCGCCTGCGCGGCGTCTGCGGCGGTGAAAGACGCGCGACTTCCTTGCCCTCCCGCGTGATCGCCACCGTCTCCCCGGCCTCGACGCGGTCGATGAGAGCGCTCAACTGCGCTTCCGCCTCTTCGAGACTGATCGTGTCCATAGTTGCCTCGTCACCAAATAGGTTGTGATATCTATAGCATTTCCGCCGGTGGAAACCAAAAGGCTAATATCCTCGAGCGATAGGTGCATCATGCCTAGTCAAAACCCCGCCCTCACTCGCGCCGAAATCTTCGCGCGCGCTCAGGGCCTGCAAATTCCGATCCTGCTCGCGCCGATGGCGGGGGCGTGCCCGCCTTCGCTCTCGATTGCTGTCGCCAGCGCTGGCGGTCTCGGCGCCTGCGGCGCGCTGCTGATGCAGCCGGCGGCGATCAGGGCCTGGGCGAGCGAAGTGCGCGCCGGGACCAACGGCGGGTTCCAGATCAATCTATGGATTCCCGATCCGCCGCCAACCCGCGACGCGGCGGCGGAGGACAGAGTGCGCGCCTTCCTGGCGAAGTGGGGACCGGAAGTCGCGCCCGAGGCGGGCGATGCGACGCCGCCGGATTTTTCCACGCAATGCGAGGCGATGCTCGAAGCCGCGCCGTCGATCATCTCCTCGATCATGGGCCTCTATCCCCCGGAATTCATCGAACGCATGAAGGCGAAGCGGATCAAGTGGTTCGCCACTGTCACGACAGTCGCGGAGGCGAGGGCGGCCGAGGCCGCCGGCGCCGACGCGATCGTCGCGCAGGGCATGGAGGCGGGCGGCCATCGCGGCGCGTTCGAAGGCGGCGGAGCCGAGGCGGCGATGGTCGGCCTGTTCGCCCTGCTTCCGGCAGTCGTCGACGCCGTGAAGGTTCCCGTTATCGCGGCGGGCGGCATCGCGGATTCGCGCGGCGTCGCGGCGGCGCTCGTGCTAGGAGCCTCCGCCGTTCAGGTCGGCACCGGCTTCCTGCGCAGCCCCGAAGCGAAGCTGCCCAGGGCCTGGGCCGACGCGCTGGCGCGCGCCGCGCCGGAGGATACGCTCGTCACCCGCGCATTTTCCGGTCGCGCCGGGCGCAGCCTCGCCACCGCCTACGGCCGCGCCGCGGCCCACCCTGACGCGCCAAGGCCCGCGCCCTATCCCGTGCAACGCGGGTTGACGCAGGCGATGCGCGAGGCGGCGGTCAAATCGGCCGATATCGCGACCATGCAGGCCTGGGCGGGCCAGTCGGCAGCCCGCGCGCCGGCCGAGCCCGCGGCGGAGATCGCGCGCCAGTTGTGGGAAGGCGCGCGGACTCTGCTCACGTAACACGGAAACCCCTTCCCCCCTCGCGGGGGAAGGTGGCCCGAAGGGCCGGATGAGGGGGATCGAGCGGAGCGAGATGGCTCCGAACACGCGACACGCGGCGCGATTGCTCTTTACTATGTCAGGAAAGCGACCGGAGCCTCACGGAGCCATCTCGCTCCGCTCGATCCCTCATCCGTCATTGCTTCGCAATGACACCCCCCGCGAAACGCTCTTGCGTTTCGCTCGGCCCCGCTAGGGGGGAAGGGAGCCCGCGCGAAACCCTCGCGCGAACTCCAGCGCGAACGGCTCG
>DASXYQ010000362.1:0-2731 GCA_036502445.1 Roseiarcus sp.
CATCACGGAGGCAGTCTGTCCTCATCCTGTCCCCATCGCCTCGAGCTTGACTGTTCGGCCTACCCCGCCCGGAATTTTGCGCCTCTTACTCAGAATCCGTCTAACACATTGAAATTGCTATAGATTAACCGAATATCTCCCCTAACATTGGTAGAATTGTTTCGTATCATTTGATATTGCTGCATTTTACGCCCGCTTGCCCCTTACTCATCGACTCATACAGAAAGCGAAAATCTGCTTGCAAGCCATTGAAAGCGCTAAATACGCGACCAAAGACGGCGCAGGGGACAGGTGGTCGCCGCACTTGGCGAGCAACGGGCCTGATGCTTTGATGCCGCTGGACGCAGAACTCAAATCGCCGCTTCTCGCCTGTGCTGCTGATATCTTCGGCTCATCAAAGCATCGGGCTGGGCTTTGATCGTCATCTGCACCGTCGCCACCTCCGATGGGTCTCTACGGCGGCGCGTCGGGGTTGCTATGACCTCCGCCAGCCGGGAGCTGGGATCGCTCGGCGGTCTTCCGCCGCGCCGGCTCCTTGTCGACGCGCACGGTCCTACCGTTCGACCGCACGCGCGCGCCGCCGACATTCGCGCTGAATCGCTCGCCGCTGCGCAAAACTTTCCGCAACCCAGCGACGAGCGCCTCAATCTTTTCCAACCCGACGCGGCTGGCGTCCCGCCCGCCGACGCGCGCGATCGTCGCCGTCATCAGCCGCTGCACGATCTCGGTCGGCTCTGCGAACAACTCATCCGCTTCGCATCCGCCGGTATCGATGAAGCGGAGGCGGGCCTCGGCGGCCGCGGTCTCGCGGGCGAGCACGTCGTCGATCTGTGCGGCGCGGCGCGCGAGGCGGGCGAGCGCAGGTGCATCGAGGCCTTCCGCGGCGAGCATCGCCATCATGCCGCGCATGCGCGTGCGGGCGAAGCGCGGGTCCTCGTTGGCGGGATCGCGCACGAACGATACTCCCTCCTCCTCGCAGTAGGCGACGAGATCGGCCTTGGCGAGGCCGAGCAGCGGGCGCGCGAGGTTCAGGCCATCGCGCGTCGTGCGCGCCGCGATGCCGGCGAGGCCGCTCAATCCCGAGCCGCGTAGCAGTCGGAACAGCACCGTTTCGGCCTGATCGTCGAGGTGATGCGCCGTCACGACGACTTCGGCGCCGATTGCGCGCGCATGATCCGCCAGCAAAGCGTAGCGCGCATCGCGGGCGCGCTCCTGCAAGCGCGTCTTCGGCTTTTCGCCGCGCCAAATCAGCGTCTGATGCGGCACGCCAAGCTTTCGGCAGAGATCGGCGACGGCTCTCGCTTCGTCTGCGCCTTCCGCCCTCAAGCCGTGATCGACGGTGGCGGCCTCGATGCGGGGACCGCCGCGCCGCTGCGCCCAGCTCGCAGCCATTACGAGCAGGGCGGTCGAATCCGGGCCGCCGGAGACGGCCAGAAGCAGCGCCGCCGCTTGCGCGAGCGGCGCCAGGATCACGTCGATCGCTTCTGGCGTCAGCGCGGAAGGCATCCGGTGATTCCCCTCCCCGCCTCTTGCGGGGAGGGGCGAACGGGTCGCTAGCAATGATCTTTCTGCATTTCCCGCTCGACGGTCTTCCTCACCGTCGAGGAGGCCGTGGGATAGCGCTTGCCGACCTCGGCGAATGTCGCGCAGGCCTGTTCGGAATTGCCGAGCATGGCGAGCGATTGACCGAGCCGCATCATGCCGTCTGGCGCGCGCGTCGATCTGCTGAAGTCGGTGGAAAGCTTGAGGTATTGTTCGGCCGCCTCGCGTGGGCGCAAGCGCTGCAAGTAGGTCTCGCCGAGAAAGAAGATCGCGTCGGGCGCGAGCCGGTGAGTGGAATTGGCGGATAGGAACGCCTTCAGTTGCGCCTCGGCGTCGGCATATTGCCCCGCCTTGTAGGCCTCGACCGCCGCGTTGAACTGCTCCTTGGGCCGGTCCGCGAAGTCGAGGCCGCTGGTGACGATCGTCGGAGGCGCCTCGGCCGGCTTCGGCGCGCCGCCGAGCGGCGTCGGCCGCTCGATTCCAAGCGGTTTCGGCCGATCGATTTCGATCGGTTTTGGCCGCTCGATTTCGAGCGGCGCGCCGAGCGGCGCGCTCGGGGCCGTCGAGCCGATGACCCTGGGAGCGCCGGGGGCGTTGGGATCGAGCCCGGGATCGAAGGCGTCGCCCTTGCGCGGTTTGGCGACCGGAGGCGGCTCCGAAAGCGCAACCGGTGGCGGCGGCGCGACGCCGCCCGCGGGCTTGGCGCCGCTCAGGCGAAACTCGACGTCCTCGCGAAAGCGCTTGAACTGCTCTTGGAGTCGGAGATTCTGATTCTGCAGTTCCTCGATTTGGCCGTTGGCGCGGCGTAATTCGTCCTCGAGGCGATCGATGCGGACGACCAGCGCCGCAGGGTCCCCCGAGTCGACGGCGTCGTCGAGGGGAATGGAGCCCGGCGGAAGATTGGATTGAGCGACCGCGCCGCCAACGCCGCACAGCCAGATCACGAAAAGCGCAGCGCCGACGCGGCGCGAACCGTTCAATCTCATCGATGCAAAACCCGTTTCGCCGGCCCCAGAGCGTCCGACTCGCGAACGCGGAGCGGAGATATCATAGGGAAGCCGGAAGGCCAAAAATGAGGCGAGTTAGGGGCCCGCGCGCGACGTTCAGCTTCCCGCCGCGCCCGCGAGCACGGTGACCGCGCGGCGATTCTGCGACCAGCAGGAAATGTCGTTGCAAACCGCGACCGGGC
>DASXYQ010000363.1:0-6176 GCA_036502445.1 Roseiarcus sp.
AATCTGACGCGTGCCATAGGCGTTGTAGAGCGCGGTGCGCACCTGGTCGGTGGTCACGCCGAACGCCCCCGCCTTGTCGCGGTCGATGTCGACGCGGGTCTGCGGATTGGTGATCTGCAAGTCTGTGTTGACGTCGCGCAGACCCGGGAGTTGCGCGATCGCGCGTTCCAACTCCGGCGCTTTCTTGTACAGCGTATCGATGTCGCCGGACTGCAGGGTGTACTGATACTTTGCTCGAGCAATGCGTCCGCCGGTGAACTCGAGATTCTGCACCGGGAGCAGAATGGTCCTGATGCCGGGAATCACCCCCAACGTCTGGCGCAACCGATTCATGATCGGGAACACCGGGCCGCGCGCCTGCTTGTCTTTCAGCTTTATGAACAGGAAACCTTTGTTCGTCGCGCCGCCGAAACCGACAGCAGACGTTACGCTCTCCACGGCGGGATCCGCGCGGACCATGTCGCTGACCGCGACCTGTCGTTTCGACATCTCGGTGAAGCTGGTGTCCGGCTGCGCCTCGGTGATGCCCCGCATGAACCCGGTGTCTTCCTCGGGGAAAAAGCCCTTGGGCACGTCGACGTAGAGGGAAAAGGCGACGTAAGCGGTCGCGAAGGTGCCGAGCAGAACCAGGAACCGGAATTTCAGTACGAAATCGAGGGTCACGCGATAGAACCCGGCGAGGCTGTCGACAAACAGATCCGACAGCCGCGAGAAGAGACCCGCGTTCCGGCCGTGCTTGGGCGCGCTCAGGATGCGCGCGCAGAGCATCGGCGTGAGCGTCAACGAAACAAAGCCGGAAACCAGGATCGCCACCGTGATCGTGACCGCGAATTCGCGGAACACGCGGCCGACGACGCCGCTCATCAGCAGCACCGGGATGAACACCGCCACCAGCGAAAACGTGATCGAAAGAATGGTGAACGCGATCTCGCCCGAGCCCTTCAGCGCGGCGTCGAACGGCTTCATGCCGTGTTCGATGTGGCGCGTTATGTTCTCGAGCATGACGATCGCGTCGTCGACGACGAAGCCGACGGACAGCGTGATCGCCAACAACGAAATGTTGTCGATCGAATAATTGAAGACGAACATGAATGCGCAGGCGCCGATCAGCGACACCGGCAGCGCGAGCGCGGGAATCAGCGTCGCCGCCGCGGACTTCAGGAACACGAAGATGACGATGACGACCAGCACGATCGAGAGCAGCAGCGTGCGCTGAACATCGTCGATCGATTGCCGGATCGAGACCGAGCGGTCGTTGAGAACGAGCGCCTGCACGGACGGCGGCAACTGAGATTGGTAATAAGGTATCCGTCCCCTCACGTTGTCGACGACATTGACGGTATTGGCGTCGGATTGGCGGAAGACCGCCAGGACGACCGCGCGATCCTTGCCGACCCAGGCGGCGATCTGCTTGTTCTCGACCGAATCATAGACCCTTGCGATCTCCTGGAGACGGACCGGCGAGCCGTTGCGCCAGGCGACGACGAGATTGTCGTATTCGGCCGCGTGCTGCATCTGGCCGGTGGCGTCGACGGTGACGTTCTGTCGGCGCCCGAGCAGCGCGCCCACCGGCGTCGAGGAATTGGCCGCCGCCACGGAGTTGCTGACGTTGTCGAGCGTCAGGCCGCGCGCCGCGGCTTTGTCGGGGTCGACCGCGACGCGCACGGCGAATTTCTGCTGCCCGAAAACAAGCACCTGCGCCACGCCGGTGATCTGCGAGATCTGCTCGGCGAAGACCTGCTCGGCGTAGTCGTCGACCTTCGTCAGCGGCAGCGTCTTCGACGCCAGTGCGATGAACAGAATCGGGCTGTCCGCCGGATTGAGCTTCTGAAAGCTCGGCGGCGCAGGCAATTGCGGGGGTAGCTTACGCAGCGTTGCGGAGATGTTCGACTGCACGTCGAGCGCCGCGCCGTCGATGTTGCGGTCGAGGTCGAACTGCATTGTGATCGAGGTCGTGCCGAGCGCCGACGATGACGTCATCATCGTGATCCCGGGGATCGTCGCGAATGCGCGCTCCAGCGGACCTGCGACCGAGGACGCCATCGTGTCCGGACTGGCGCCGGGCAATTGCGCCGAGACGCTGATGGTCGGGAAATCGACGCGCGGCAGCGCCGCGACCGGCAATTGGCGGTAGCCGAACAGGCCGAACACGACGAACGACAGCATCAGGAGGCTGGTCATCACCGGCCGGCGGATGCAGAGCTCGGGAAGCGACATCAGGTGGCTCCCTTCGCCTTCGGCGCGTTGCGGATCTCGACCTTCGAGCCCTCGACCAGCAGTAGCGCGCCGTCGACGACGACGCTCTCATCGCCTTTCAACCCGCTCAGCACCACGGTCTCGCCGTCCTGCGTGCGGCCGGCCTCGACGGGCACGACGTGGGCTTGGCCGTCGACGATCGCGAAGACGAAGTTTCCGTTCTGCCCGATCTGAATCGCCTCGCGGGGCACGACGACCTGGTTCGGCTCGATCCGGATGGTCAGCTGGAGATTGCACAGCTGTCCGGGCCATAGCTTCTCGTCGGCGTTGTCGAAGATCGCGCGGGCGACGATCGTTCCGGTGTTGGCGTCGACGGAATTGTCGAGGATCGCGAGCTTGCCCTCGGAGCTGGTCTTCGAACCCTGCGGCGTCGCGACCACCTTCGCGCCGTTCCGCATTGCCTCGCGCAGCGCCGGCAGCAAAGATTGCGTGATCGAGAACGCGACGTAGATCGGCGAGATCTGATTGATCGTGGCAAAAATCCCGGAGGCGCCGTTGTCGCCGGCCTTGGCGACATTGCCCTGCTTGATGTTGACGACGCCGACGCGGCCCGAAATCGGCGCGGTGACTGTGTACCAGCCGAGCTGCACCTTCATGTTGTCGATCGCGGCCTTGTCGCCCAGGATCGCCGCCTTGGAGGTCAGGGCGGAGGTCTTGGCGTTGTCGAGGTTCACCACCGGCGTCGCCGAGCGCGCGACCAGATCGGTGTAACGGCCGACGTCGCGCTGGGCCTGCTCGAGCTGCGCCTCGTCTTTTGCGAGCTGCGCCTCCACGGCGGCCAGTTGCGCCGCGGCCTGCCGCTGGTCGAGCGTGATCAGGACGTCGCCCGCCTTGACCTCGGCGCCGTCGGCGACCAAAACCTTATCGACCGTCGCATCGAAATGCGGGCGCAGCGCGACGGTCGCGATCGCCTGCGCCGTGCCGATTTCCCCGATCTTCCAGGGTACGTCCTTGCGCACCGCGGGCGCGACGAGCACCGAAACGGGCGGCCGCGGCGGCGGCGCGGGCGGAGCGCTGGGCGCCGTGGGCGCCCCGGTCAGCGCGACCGGGAGATAACCGTGAATTTGTTGCGCGAAGGGCGCGGCGGCGGGCCAATAAGTCGCCACGAGCGGCGGATTATAGCCAGCATAGAGCGCGGCGGCGCCCGCCAGAACTACGAGGTAGGTCACCGATCGAAGCAATGCCGACAAAAGCGTCCTCCGACAATCCGCTCCGCCGAGCGCCGAGAGCGCCTCGAAGCGGCGCGAATTCGTTTCCACCCGGCGCCAAGTTCTAGCAAGGTCGGGGCCGCGCCGATTATGTCGGAAATCGCCGAACAAGCAATGCAATGACGACGCGTAAACATAAATGGCTGCGCGATTTCGGGCGGCGCTCTCCGTCATTGCGAGCGCAGCGAAGCAATCCATGTTCCCACGAGACAGTCCCTCGACGCGTTCGCAACAACATTCGTGTAGTCACTGTTTCAACGACTCACGACGTCGGCGGACGAGGAGCGGCGAAATCGGCGAGAGGAGGCGGCTGAACCATGGATTGCTTCGCTTCGCTCGCAATGACGCTTCAAGCGCCGGGCGCCGCAGAGAACGAGTTGCGGCATCGCGCGCCCATGCAGTAAGCCGCCTTTCGCTCAAATCTCCGCGCGGGAGTCTCACCATCATGAATTCGAATGCCCCTCCCGCCCGCGCCGACGTGGTCGTGGTGGGCGGGGGCATCGTCGGGGTGAGCGCGGCGCTCCATCTCGCCAAAAAGGGCGTCTCCGTGACGCTGTGCGAGAAGGGACGCATCGCGGGCGAACAATCCAGCCGGAACTGGGGCTGGTGCCGGACGATGGGGCGCGATCTCGCCGAATTGCCGCTCGCTATCGAGAGCCTGCGCCTGTGGGCCGGCATGGACGCTGAAGTCGGCGGAGAGACCGGCTTCCGCAACAGCGGCATCGTCTATCTCTGCGAAACCCGGCGCGAACTCGACGCCAATGAAGCGTGGCTCGAGCAGGCCCGGCAGTTTCAAGTCCGGTCGCGCTTGCTCGGCCCAGCCGAGGTGGCCGAGGTTCTCCCCGGTTCGGCGCGCCGCTGGGCGGGCGCGCTGATCACGCCGACAGACGGACGCGCCGAGCCGCGACTCGCGGCGCCGGCGATGGCGGAGGGCGCGCGCCGGGCTGGCGCTGCGATTCTCACCTCATGCGCGGTGCGGGGCCTGGAGACGTCCGCCGGTCGCGTGAGCGCGGCGGTGACCGAGCACGGCCGCATCGATTGCGGCGCCGTCGTTCTGGCGGGCGGCGCGTGGTCGCGGCTGTTCGCGGGCAATCTCGGCGTCGACTTCCCGCAGTTGAAGATTCTGGGCTCGGTCATGCGGACGGCGCCGCTGGAAGGCGCGCCCGAACTGTCCGTCGGCGGCGCGGGTTTCGCCTTTCGCAAACGCCTCGATGGCGGCTACACCGTGGCGCGGCGCGACGCCAACGTCACGCCGATCACGCCCGACCATTTCCGGCTGTTCTTCGATTTCCTGCCGGCGCTGACGCGGGAATGGCGCGAGCTTCGCCTCCGGATCGGGCGGCGCTTCATCGAGGAGTGGAACATTCCCCGACGCTGGCCGCTGGACGGCCCATCGCCGTTCGAAGCCGTCCGCGTGCTCGATCCCGCCCCTGACGATGCGATCCTCGACGAGGGAAAGACGAACCTGGCGCGGGCCTTTCCCGTGTTCAAGGATGTCCCGATCGTGGAGCGATGGGCGGGGCTGATCGACGTCACGCCCGACGCGGTTCCCGTGATCTCGCCGGTGAGGGCATTGCCGGGTTTCTATCTCGCGAGCGGGTTTTCCGGCCACGGTTTTGGCATCGGGCCCGCCGCCGGCCGTCTGGTCGCCGACCTCGTCACGGGCGCCAGCCCAACTGTCGACCCGACCCCGTTTCGGTTCGAGCGTTTCGCCCGCGGCCGAAGGAGCGCGCGGGTCCCTCGATCTGCGAAACGATGCATTTAGGTCGTGGGGATCGACGGCGCGAGATTGCCTAACGGCAAAACGGAATCGCCGGGAGATGGCGCCGCAACGGCTTGCAAAGGTTGAATCCGGGCCGGGAAATAGTATGGGCTCGGAAGCCTCGAACCCGCAAGATCTGGTACACGGACGCGCGGTTGACCGTGCGCGACTCCCGCCGTTCACAGCGACGGCCCTACCTTGGGTTTTTCCCTCGACGGTCGATTTTGTGGATATTTTCTTTCCGTAATTCCAGACCGATGCTAGGCTGTGAATCATGAAGCTGCGGCAATTGCACGAAACGTACCTTTCGGCCGGTCGGGCGAAGCTCCGCGGCGGCGCGAATCGTAAAAAGTTTGGAAAGGGACAATTTTGGTTTTTTTCTATTGCAACCCCTTGAAATCCCACAAAACGGCCAAAAGAATCTTTGGAAAAGCTTGGACAGAAACAGCTTAGATTTGGAAATCCTTGGAAAAAGCTTGGAGCGAGCGGAGCGCGTCCGCGCGGTGGCGCCGGGCTGAGCGATAGATTCACTTCGGCTCAACGCGGTACATGGCGAAGCCGCCAGGGCCGGGGCCGAGGGGGGTTATCGATACGCCCGGAGGCGGCGCAGCGGTCGCGGCGGCGGGCGAGGTCAGGAACGTGACAATCGCATCGGCGGGCCAAGGCGCAAAGCGCCAATGGCCGTCGCTCTTCGGATCGACCTGTCGGGACTCGACGATGTAACGCACGAGCGCGTCGCGATTGGCGTCCGGCGCCTCGAAGACGACGGTCGATCCGTCGCAACCGGGAAAGTTTCCGCCGCCTCCCGCCCGGTAGGAATTCGTCACGACGAGAAAGTCTCGACTGGGGTCCACCGGTTCGTCCTGGAAACGCAGATCGACGATGCGATGGGCTTCCGCTGCGACGAGTGCGCCCTCGCTGTCGTATCGTGCGGGTTGCGTGACGTCGAT
>DASXYQ010000364.1:0-6104 GCA_036502445.1 Roseiarcus sp.
GATTCCGAGAAGGCCGGCATCGAGATCACCCAGGTGCAATTGCAGCGCGTGGAGCCGCCGCTCGCGGTGATCGACGCGTTCAACGACGTCCAGCGCGCGCGCGCCGACCAGGAGCGCGCGCGCAACGAGGCCGAGGCGTACGCCAAGGACGTTCTGCCGCGGGCGCGCGGCGAGGCCGAGCATGCGCGGCAGGACGCCGAAGCCTATCGAACATCGGTCGTCAATCTCGCCGAGGGCGAGGCCAACGCTTTCCGCGAGGTCTACGCGAGCTTCAAGGCCTCGCCCGAGGTGACGGCGTGGCGGCTTTATCTCGAGAGCGTCGACGACTTGCTGCGGAAATCGACCAAGGTGATCGTGGATACCTCGGGCAAGGGATTGGCGAGCGTCACGCCGTATATGCCGCTCACGGACTCACGTCCCGTTTCTCGGTACACGCCGCCCCCAAACGGCCCCGCGCTCCCCTACTCGGTCGCGCCGCCCTCCTCCGTCCAGGGCGGCCCGCGGCCGGCGGGAGAGCCCAGATGAGCGTGCGAGCGGTTTGGACGATTGCGATCGTCGTCGGCCTCGCTCTCTATCTCGTGATTTCGTCGCTGTTCGTAGTCTCGGAGGGCGAGCAGGCGCTGATCGTGCGGCTGGGCGCGCCGATCGGCGTCGAGACCGAGCCCGGCCTGAAATGGAAAGCGCCGCTCATCGACAGCGTGTTCACCTATGATACGCGCCTGCTGCTGCTGGAGCCGCCGACGGAGCAGGTGATCCTGGGAGACCAGAAGCGGCTCGAGGTGCAATCCTACACGCGCTATCGCATCGTCGATCCCTTGCGCTTCTACCGCGCGCTGCGCGGCCTCGATCAGGCGCGCGCGCAACTGACGCAGCTCGTGAGTTCCTCGCTGCGCCGCGAGCTCGGCCAGGTTCCGCTCGCGCAGCTGCTGACGGGCGCTCGCGCGCAGATCGTCGAGATCATCCGCAACGAAGTCGCGGATAAGGCGAGCCCGCTGGGGCTGGAGATCGACGAAGTCCGCTTCCATCGCGCCGATCTGCCGTTCGAGACGAGCCAGGCGATTTACGACCGCATGAAATCGGAGCGCCAGCGCGAGGCGAAGGAGTTGCGCGCGCAGGGGTTCGAATGGGCGCAGCAAATCCAGGCGCGCGCCGACCGCGAGCGAACGGTGATCCTCTCGGAAGCCCAACGCGCCGCAACGATCAGCCGCGGCGAAGGCGACGCCGAGGCGAGCCGACGGCTGTCGGAAGCGTTCGGCGCGGATCCGAAGTTCTATCAATTCTATCGCTCCGTGCAGACCTATCGCAAATCGCTCGCCGATTCCGGAGCGACGCTGCTGCTTTCGCCGGACGCGGATTTCCTGCGCCTGCTGATCGCGGGGCCGGCTTCGAGCCTGCCAGCCGACACGCCGAAATGATGGGCCGGCGGCTGAAACGACGCCCAAGGACAAATAGGGCGACGCGCTCCCACCGATTGCTTCGCTTCGCTCGCAATGACGGTCTCTGCTTTTCGAATGTTCCCACGCCCCTCCTGCCCCCGGGAGCTAGAGAATGGACTTAGGGGACGGTTCGAATTGGCTGTTCGTTCCGCTGCAGATTCTCGTCGTCGATCTGCTGCTCGGGGCGGACAACGCCTTGGTGATCGCACTCGCCTGCCGATCGCTGGCGCCCGAGGACAGGCGGCGCGCCGTCACGATCGGCGTCGCCGGGGCGATCGTGTTCCGGCTCGTGATGACGGTTGTCGCCAGCTCGCTTCTGGCGATTCCGCTCGTCAAGATCGTCGGCGCGCTGGCGCTGACCGTCATCGCGATGAACATTTCGAGCGGCGACGGGCTCAACGCGCCGGCGCCGATCCGAAGACGCGACGCGGCGCCGGACCACTGGTCGACGGCGGCGGTCATCATCGTCGCCGACGCGGCGATGAGCCTCGACAACGTCGTAGCGTTGGCGGCGATCGCACGCGGCAGTTTCTGGCTGCTGGCGATCGGCGTCGCTCTGAGCCTGCCGATCCTCGGTTTTGGCGGCATGCTGTTGATCGAATTGCTCCGTCGCGCGCCTGGGCTGGTCGCGTTCGGCGCAGCGTTGCTCGGCTGGATTGCGGGCGGCATGGCGATCTCAGACCCGATGGTCGCGCCCTGGGCCAACGCCAACGCGCCGGGGCTCGTCGCGATCACGCCGGCCTTGGTCGCCGCCTTCGTTTGGCTGAATGGTCTCTTCGGCGTGAAAAAAGCCGCTCCGATCACGGCCCTCGAGCCGCCCGCACGGCCGGCGCCGTTCGCGCTCGAGTCGACGATTCCCCCGCCGCCGCTGCCCTCGACCCTGCCCTCGCCCAAACCCCGCGCGGGCGCCCGAACCGAGGATCGCGTAATGATCTTCGGCGTCCTCGTCCTCGCGATCGTCGCCGGGGCGTTTCTCGTGTTCTTGGCTTATGTCGACAGCCATGTGACCCGCGGCGGGCCAGGCGTCGGCGCGGATGCATCTAGCCAAGCAGGCGCCTATCGGCCATGATCCGATGGACGCGAGAGGGAGCGCGATGTCAGATGATGCGCAGCCTGCTGGTATTGTTCCGCGACCGCTGGAGCTGAACCCCGAGCGCGCGGGACGCGCCGGCCGGGCGCCCTACGCGATCATCGATATCGGCTCGAACTCGGTGCGGCTCGTGGTCTATGACCAACTCGGTCGCGCGCCGTTGCCTCGTTTCAACGAGAAATCGCTCTGCCGCCTCGGCGAAGGCTTGGCCCAGACCGGCGTCATCAATGCGGACGGCTTTCGCCGGACCATCGAGGCGCTTCGCCGCTTTCGCGCCATCGCGGATGCGATGGGGGTCGCCAAACTCGACGTCACGGGGACCGAAGCGATCCGCCGCGCATCCAACGGCCCGGCGCTCGCGGCGGCCATCCGGGCCGAGACCGGCCTCGAGGTCCGTATTCTGAGCGGGGCCGAAGAGGCGCGGTTCGCCGCGCTGGGGGTGATCTGCGGCTTCTTTCGTCCAATCGGGACGGTCGGCGACATGGGCGGCGGCAGCCTCGAAGTCACCGAAGCGCTGGACGATCACGTCGGCGATCGTTGGGTCAGTCTGCCGCTCGGCGCTTTGCCAGTGGAGGCGATGCTCGCCGAGGGGGTGCCGGAAGCCAGGCGTCGGATCGACGCCATCCTGCAAGAGAGCCTGCCGCCCGCGCTCGGCAGGCCGGTGTTCTACGCGGTCGGGGGCGGATGGCGCGCGCTCGCCAATGCGCACATGCAAGCCGTCGATGCGTCGGTGAAAGTCGTGCAAGGCTATACGGTCGGCGCCTTGGAAGCCCGGGGTTTCGCCAAGTCGCTGTTGCGGCTCTCGCCCGCCAAACTCGCCGCGACGCCGGGGGTGGCCGAACGCCGGGCGCGAACTCTGCCGGCGGCGGCGATGGTGCTGGATCGCTTGTTGAAGCGCCTCGGCCCGGAGCGCATCGTGTTTTCCGCGCTCGGCCTCCGCGAGGGTCTACTATATTCGCAGCTCGACAAATCCGAGCAATATCTCGATCCGCTGGTGGAGGGTGCGCAACTCATCGGGCTGCCGCTGTCCCGCGTGCCCGATTTCGCGCCCGCGCTCGTGCATTGGACGGCGAAACTCTTTTCCGGCGAGACCCCGGCCGAGATCCGCTTGCGGGTCGCGGTTTGCGCGCTCTCCGATATCGCCTGGCGCGATTCCCCCGATCTGCGCGCCGAGGAGAGCTTTCGCCGTGTGCTGCAATTTCCGTTGATCGGCATCGATCATCCGGAGCGGGCTTATCTCGCGACGGCGATCCACGCCCGCTATGCCGGCCGGCTCGACGCGCCCTGGCTCAGCCCGGCGATCGGGCTGCTGACGCCCTCGGCGCGCAGGCGCGCGCAGATTCTCGGCCGCGCGATTCTGCTGGCCTATCGCTTTTCCGGCGGCGTGCCCGCCGTGCTCGTGGGCGCCCGGCTTCAGATCGAGCCGGACTGCGTGCGGCTCGAAGTCGCCGCCGCCGCGCGCGCCCCCGACAGCGAAGTCGTCGGCGAGCGCCTCAAGCTGCTCGCCGCTGCGATCGGGGTCCGCCGAAGCGAAATCGTCGCGACCGAGGACGCAGTAGAATGAGGGTCCCAATTTGCATCGTCGTGACTTCCTGGATGCCCGTGGTCGCGAGCAGGATGGGCGTATTTCGAGCATGCCTCGTTCCCGACAGTCCGCCGCTTGGCGGCTCGCCCGCGGATCGTTTTTCACGTCGCCTGAATGGCCAGAATTCCCTGCTGGCAGGGAAAAATGCAGGGAATTTCGCCGATTCAGCCGCTTTTTGCAAAATTCCGTCGCGAAAACGTGTGCTACTTCAGCAGTTTGCGGGAAAATTCCCTACGCAGCGAGCAGGGAATTTTTTCGCGCCCGCAGGGAATTAATTCGGCCTTATCGACCGGAGCAGGGAATTTGGCGCGAAATTGATGCGCGCGTGTTCGACATTTGTACTGGATAATAAAATAATCCACATGCCAACTGGATTTAGATCCATTTGCTTTGAGTGCCGTGAACGTTGCGCTCTACAGAAACGCGTCATCCTCGCGAACGCGAGGATCCAGGACGCCACGACCTAGTCTGGCTAGCGATCTTCGCGCCGCGCGAGACCGCGTCCCCAGTCACGCCGTCGCCGCATCGCGCCCCCTGGACACCCCGCTCGTGGGTTTGACACGTGTTGTCTCGGCTATTCCCTTGGCCGAAGCGGCCAAAGCCCCATCACTCTCCTACCGACAGTCCGAGCTCGACCTCTCTGGCGCGGTTCAGGCGGCGCATGGTCTCGGCGAGGTCCGGGCGGGTCGCCAAGCGTCGGGCATAGATGCCAGCCACCGCCGCGCTGAGCCGGCCCTGGCGATCCAGAAGCTCGTCGGCGAAACCGATCATTCGCGAATTGGGCCACGCCTGCGGTCTGATCCGCAGGAGCCGATCGACGATGGCGTCCTCGCTCTCGTGCGGAAACGCCTGCGCCAGTATCATCGTCATGGCCGCGGTGGAGCGGGAGACGCCCGCGTGGCAATGGATCAAGAGATGGCGAAGATCCGCGCCAACATCACGGCCGAACGCCAAGATCGTCTCGATGTCCGTCCTCTCAGGCAGGACGACCCCGGGGCGCGGCGCGATCTCATCGTGAAAATACAGCGTCGTGCGCAAGTGGGGATCGAATGCCTGGAACGCCGCTGGTTCCGGCCACTCCGGATCGAGAATGGACAGAATATGGCTGACGCCGTTGGCGCTGTGGTCGTCGAGTTCTTCGAGGCCGCAGATGGTCAGTACGGAGAAGGCGGTTGCGTTCATGGCGGCCTCGGTATCACGAATTGGGGACAGGGTGCGGGCGAAAATAACCGAACTTGTTAAAGGCCAGGAAATCCCTTCCCCCCCTAGCGGGGAAGGTGGCCCCATAGCCCGTCGAAAGACGGGCGTTCTTCGAACGCCCTATGGGGCCGGATGAAGGGGATCGAGCGGAGCGAGATGGCTTAGAACGTCTGACACGTGGCGCAATCGCTTGGCCGCAGCCCTCTCCTATATCTGGAGGGTGAGCGGGAATACAACGGAGCCATCTCGCTCCGCTCGATCCCCCTCATCCGTCATTGCTTCGCAATGCCCCCTTCCCCCGCAAGGGGGGAAGGGGCGCGCCCAGCTGCCTTTATTTCAGCGGCCGCGCGACGACCAGCCTGCCGACTTCCGCCAGAACCTGTTCGCGCTCGTCGTCCGGCGCCGCTGACTCCGCGTAGTACGCGGTCACGACAAACGGGCCGCGGTCGGGCGGCCAGACGATCGCGATGTCGTTGGTCGTCGCGGCGCCTCCCGTCCCGGTCTTGTCGCCGACCTGCCATCCCTTCGGAATTCCCGCGCGCAATCGCTTGTCGCCGGTCTTGTTGGCGACGACCCAATTCGTCAACTGCTCGCGGGAAGCCGCGGACAGCGCCTCGCCGAGCACGAGCTTGCGGACGTTCTCCGCCATCGCCGCCGGCGTCGTCGTGTCTCTTGGATCGCCGATCTTCGCCTCGTTCAAAGCCGTTTCGATCCGATCGAGCCGGGTCACGTCGTCGCCGAGCGCGCGCGCGCGGCTCGTGAACCCCGCCGGCCCGCCGAGGGTCTCGAGAAT
>DASXYQ010000365.1:0-1983 GCA_036502445.1 Roseiarcus sp.
GACGATCACCTTCGAGTCCTTCATGCCGGCCAGATGCTGGATCGCGCCCGATATGCCCACCGCGATATAGAGGTCCGGCGCCACGACCTTACCGGTTTGTCCGACCTGCCAATCGTTGGGCGCATAGCCGGCGTCGACGGCCGCGCGCGAGGCGCCCATCGCGGCGCCGAGCTTGTCGGCGACCGGCTCGATATAGGTCTTGAAATTCTCGGCCTTCTGCATCGCGCGGCCGCCCGAGATGATGATCTTGGCGGAGGTCAGCTCCGGCCTGTCGGAGCGCGCGAGCGCCTCGCCCGCGAACGTGGATAGGCCGGGGTCGCCGGCGGCTGCGACCGGCTCGATCGGCGCGGCGCCGCCCTCGCCCGTCGCCGGGAAGGATGCGGTGCGCACGGTCGCGATGATCTTCGGATCCGTCGATTCCACCGTCTGGATCGCGTTGCCCGCGTAGATCGGCCGCTCGAACGACTTGGGCGAGAGGACTTTGGTGATGTCGGAAATCTGCATCACGTCGAGCAGCGCCGCCGCGCGCGGCAGCACGTTCTTCGAAAAGGGGCTCGAGGCGGCCAGAATTGCCTCATATTCAGGCGCCAAGGCGACCAGCAACGCGGCGAGCGGTTCGGCGAGGCCATGTTCGTAGAGCGCGTCGTCGGCGACGCGGACTTTGGCGACGCCCTCGAGTTTGGCGGCGGCGGCCGCCGCCTCCGCCACGTCGCGCCCCGCCACGAGCACCTCGACCGGCGCGCCCAGCTGCCGCGCGGCGGTCAGTGCGCGCGCGGTAATTTCGCCCAAGTGGCCGTTCGCGACCTCGGCCAAGAGAAGTGTCGCCATGTTCAGATGACCCCGGCTTCGTCGCGCAGCTTGGCGACCAATTCCGCCACGCTCTTGACCTTCACGCCCGCCTTGCGACCGCCCGGCTCGGCGGTTTTCAGCACCTTCAATCGCGGCGCCGGATCGACGCCGAAATCCGCCGGCGTCTTTTCGGCGATCGGCTTCTTCTTCGCTTTCATGATGTTGGGCAGCGAAGCGTAGCGCGGCTCGTTGAGGCGCAGATCGGTGGTCACGATCGCCGGCAGTTTCAGCGTGACCGTCTGCATGCCGCCGTCGACTTCGCGCGTCACGTCGACATGGCCGTCGCCGATGACGACCTTGGAGGCGAACGTGCCCTGCGCCCAGCCGGTCAGCGCGGCGAGCATCTGCCCGGTCTGATTGCAATCGTCGTCGATCGCCTGCTTGCCGAGAATGACGAGGCCCGGCTGCTCGGCGGCGATCACGCCCTTCAGCAATTTGGCGACCGCGAGCGGTTCGACGAGGCCCTCGGTCTTGATCAGAATGCCACGATCGGCGCCCATGGCGAGCGCGGTGCGCAAGGTTTCGCCGACCTGCCCCGGGCCGATCGAGACGACGACGACCTCGCTGGCCTTGCCCGCTTCCTTCTGGCGCAGCGCTTCTTCGACCGCGATCTCGTCGAACGGGTTCATCGACATCTTGACGTTTGCGAGCTCGACGCCCGAACCGTCGGACTTGACCCGTATCTTGACGTTGTAATCGATCACCCGCTTCACAGGCACAAGAATTTTCATCGCGGTCGGCTCTCCGATCGGCCCAAGGGCGCGTTTCCCGGGCCATCGCGGCGGAACCCCTAATATCGGCGCTAACCCGAGTCAACGCGCGCAACTATCCGCAAGGCTGCGAGCCGCCGGCGATCGCAGCCCTATGCGATAATATTGCTGCGCCTCTATGCTATATCGATATGCTCGCGGCGCTCGATCCTCGATTGACAGGAAGGCCCGTATAAACCGAAGATACGTTCTCAAGGTCCGGAATTGACGGACGAAACGAACGACGAGCGGCGTTTTCGACCGACGCGCTTCTAGAGTCGGTCCAGCGGGAGGTATTTGCGATGAGTGAACTCGACTACCTGACGGGCCGATTGAAGAAGGGCGCGATTTCGCGCCGCGAATTCATGGGCCGCGCGGCCGCCAT
>DASXYQ010000366.1:0-2499 GCA_036502445.1 Roseiarcus sp.
GTCTATCCGCAGGTCGCGGGCCTGGAACATTTCGAGCCGGGGCGGTCGGCGGCTCGGCGCGGCGCGGTCGACGAGGGCTATGTCGCGCGCGTGGGGCGTTGGTTGAAGCAGAGTTTTTGACGGTAGGGCGTCGGCGCGCCGGACGCGGCGCGCGCCGACCGAACTGATTAGGGTCAACCGGCGCCGGCGGGCGTCCGAGAAAATGAGGCTAGCTATGTCGATCAATATCAAGGCTCCCGAACTGCGGGAGTTGAAGCCGCGGATCATGGTGTGCGGAGTGGGCGGCGCCGGCGGCAACGCCGTCAACAACATGATCGTCTCCGGCCTCGTAGGGGTCGACTTCATCGTCGCCAACACCGACGCGCAAGCATTGAGCTCGTCGCGCGCGGAGCGGATCATCCAGATGGGACTGCAGGTCACCGAGGGCCTGGGCGCCGGCTCGAAACCCGAAGTCGGCCGGGCGGCGGCCGAGGAGGCGATCGAGGAGATTCGCGACCATCTGGCGGGCGCGCACATGGTTTTCGTCACCGCCGGAATGGGCGGGGGCACCGGCACCGGCGCCGCGCCCGTGATCGCTCGGGTCGCCCGCGAGATGGGAATTCTGACGGTCGGGGTCGTCACCAAGCCGTTCCATTTCGAGGGCGGCCGGCGCATGCGGTTGGCCGAGTCGGGCATCGCCGAGCTGCACAAGTCGGTCGACACGCTGATCATAATTCCCAACCAGAACCTCTTCCGCGTCGCCAACGAGAAGACGACGTTCGCCGACGCTTTCGCGATGGCCGACCAGGTGCTCTACTCCGGCGTCGCCTGCATCACCGACCTCATGGTTAAGGAAGGTCTGATCAATCTCGACTTCGCCGACGTTCGCTCGATCATGAGCGAAATGGGAAAGGCGATGATGGGTACGGGCGAGGCGACGGGCGATCGTCGCGCGGTCCAAGCCGCCGAGGCCGCGATCGCCAACCCGCTGCTCGACGAGGTCTCGATGAAGGGCGCGCGCGGCCTCTTGATCTCGATCACCGGCGGCAACGATCTCACGCTGTACGAAGTGGACGAAGCCGCGAGCCGCATCCGCCAGGAAGTGGACGAGGAAGCCAACATCATCCTGGGCGCGACCTTCGATTCGTCGCTCGACGGCGTCGTTCGCGTGTCGGTCGTCGCGACCGGCATCGACCAGGCGCAGATCGAAAGAGCTGAACTCGTCGCCTCTGCGCCGCGAATCGAGGCTCCGACGCATACGCGCGCGTCCGCGTCGCGCCCGATGCCGACGCCGATCACGGCCGTCGCCGCGAGCGAACCGCAAGCGTCCTTCGCCGCCTCGGCCTTCGTCCAGGAGGCCGCAGCGAGCGAGGTCGAGGTCCGGCCAGTCGCGCCGAAGCCGACTCTCTACCTCGAAACGGCCCCCGAGCGGGATGAAGAGCCCATGGCGGAAGATTTCATACCGCCCGCGCCCGAACAGCCGTTCGGCCGGCAACAACCCCGCATGCCGCAAATCGAGGATTTGCCCATGGTGGTGCAGAATCAAATTCGAGCGCATCGCGGCGAAATCGCGTCCCCGCCGGCGGCCGCGGAGACGCGGCGTCGCTCGCTGCTGGAAAAACTCGCCGCTTTCGGGATCAGCCGCCAGGAAGACTTCGCGCCGGCGCCTCGCGCGATCTCAGCGCCCGCGCCAGCCAAGGCCGGCAACGCCGCGCTCCACGCGGAATACGGCCGCCCCTCGCAGCGTCCGGCGACGACGCGGTCCGCGCACGGCCAATTGGATCCGCATGGACGCGTCGCGTCCCGGCCCGCGCCGGTCGAGGATGACCAGCTCGAGATTCCCGCGTTCCTGCGCCGGCAGGCGGTCCCCTGATTCGGCTGACACGAACAGGGGAGTCGGCGGGAACTGTCAGCCCCGCCGAGTTCAAGTCCGACCCGCGTGACCATCTCCCTAAACGTGTGATTTTGTTCAGCTAAGGGGTGTCGACGAAAGTTGTTAACGATCGGTCACGAAAGGTGATTTGGTCGCCTCGGACGCCGCGCGTAATGCTCGATGCGCGCGTCGCGTCGGGGGAGACGGTCAGAGCGGGTTGGTTCCAAACCGGCCGAACGGACGATGTCCGCGGCGGGGTCGAAGCCGAAGCCCGGTTGCGGCGACTAGAGCGAGTGGGCGGGGGCGTGATTTTATGAAATCGGGATTTCAGACGACCCTGGCCGATCGAATTGAAATTCGCGGCCTCGGCGTTCATTCGGCAGCTCCGGCCCGATTGATTCTTCATCCCGCCGACGTCGATTCGGGGATTGTCATCCTGCGTACGGGATTGCCGGGCGGCCACGAGCGTCTGATCGAGGCCAAATGGTCCAATGTGACGCAGACCTCGCTCTGCACCGTGCTGGGGGATTCCACGGGCGCCCGGGTCGCGACCGTCGAACACCTGCTGGCCGCACTCTCGGGCCTGCAAATCGACAATGCGATCGTGGAAATCGACGGGCCCGAAGTTCCGATCATGGATGGGTCCG
>DASXYQ010000367.1:0-3505 GCA_036502445.1 Roseiarcus sp.
AACAGGCGCGCGCCAGTGAACGCAATCATCAGCGCGTCTCCGTCACTTTGCGCAAATTTCGAGGATTGTCCGGGTCGCGTCCGAGCTTTTGCGCGCAAGCCTCGGCGAGAGAGTAAAAGCGGTGAATCATGGGTATCGGCGCCAGCTGAGGATGGTCCGCATGGACCGTCCCCAGCCGATCTTCTCCGTCGCTCGTCCCCGCTTCGACGACCAGCACGTGCGCCCCCATTTCACGAAGTCGCGCCAGCGCCGAAATCATCCCGTCGCGCGCTTCGTCCTGCGGCAGGAAAGCGATCACCAGAAAACCGGGCGCGACGATGGCTGCGGGACCATGCATGACTTCCGCCGAAGAGAACGCCTCGGCGTGGATCGCGCAGGTCTCTTTCAGTTTCAGCGCAGCCTCGGCGGCGATGGCGAGCGTGGCGCCTCGGCCGAGCACGAAAGCCGATCTTGCCCCGGCGACGTGTTCGATCATCGCCCGAGGCGGCGGCGCTATTTGGCCGGAAAGCCGCTCCGACAGTCCGGCGAGACCCGAGAGCAACGCGTCGTCCTCACGCCAGGCAGCGACCAGACTGGCGCCGGCGACGAGCCCGGCGATCATCGATTTCGTGGCGGCGACGGACTTTTCAGGTCCCGCATGCAAAGGCAGAAGGCAGTCCGCGCCCGTCGCGAGTGGCGAGGATACGTCATTGACCAGGGCTAGCGTCAGGGCTCCGGCCCGCTTTGACGCGTCCTGCATCGCCACAATGTCAGGACTGCGTCCCGATTGCGAGATGGACACTGCGAGCGCGCCGTCAAGGCGCAACGGCGCCTTGTAGAGGGAGGCGATCGAAGGGCCGATCGAGGCGCAAGGAATTCCAAGCTCGATCTCGATCAGGTATTTGAGATAGAGCGCGCAATAATCGGAGCTGCCGCGTGCGATAGTGACGACTACGCTCGGGTCTAGCGCCCGGACACGTTGCGCGAACTGCCGGGTTGCTTGCGCGTTCGCGGCCAACATGCGGGCGACGACTTCGCCGGCTTCGCCGATTTCGCGAAGCATCAAAGAGGTTCCTGCGTTCGGCGACGTCATCACGATCGGTTCCTGCGCGCTGGGGAAGACGGGGTCAATTCGGATACGAAGGCGACGCGCTGAATATAAGACGGGCGCTTTTTGGCTCGCAGGAACGCGGGGACGGCTAGACGGTCCGACCGCCGTCGATCGGCAGCACGACCCCGGTCACGAATTCCGCCTCCTCGCTCGCCAGATATACGCAAGCGCTCGCGATGTCCGACGGTCGCGACATGCGTCCGAGCGGGATCGTGGCGATGAATTTGGCGAGCGTTTCCGGCGTCGCGGGGCCGCCGAGAAACGCTTCCGTCAGGCCGGTCTCGCCGAGCACCGGGGCGATGCAATTGACGCGGATGCGCATCGGCGCCAGCTCGACCGCCAGCGACTTCGAAACCAGGTTAACGAAGCCCTTGGAGCCGTTGTACCAGCTGAGACCCGGGCGGGGCCGCACCCCGGCGGTCGAGCCGATATTGATGATCGAGCCGCCGCCCTGATCCCTCATGATCGGCACGCAGCGCTGCGTCATCAGATAGATCGCCTTCACGTTGACGGCGTAGATGCGGTCGAATTCCTCCTCGGTGACCTCGAGCAGCGGCTTGTTGCGGTGGGTCCAGCCGGCGTTGTTGATCACCACGTCAATCCGCCCGAACGCCCTCGAGGTCGCCTGCAACGCGCGATCGACTTCGGCGTCTTTCGTGACGTCGCAGGTCAGCCCGATCGCGCCGCCGCCCGCCTCGGCTGCAATCTCTCTCGCGCCTTCGCTGTTGATGTCGAGCAGCGCGACCTTGGCGCCCTCGGCGGCGAAGCGCCGGGCGATGCCCGCGCCGAAACCCGACGCGGCCCCGGTGACGACGGCGACCTTGCCTTGCAGACGCATGTTCTCACCCTGTCAGCCGTGTTTGAACACCAGTGTCTTCAGCGACGCCATGTCGTAGAGCGCCACAAATCCCTTCTCGCGGCCGTGGCCGGATTTCTTCATGCCGCCGAACGGCAGTTCGATGCCGCCGCCCGCGCCATAACCGTTGACGAACACCTGGCCCGCGCGAACCTTGCGCGCGACCCGCATCGCTCGATTGCCGTCGCCGGACCAGACGCCGGCGACGAGGCCGTAGTCCGTCGAGTTGGCGAGCCGCACGGCCTCTGCCTCGTCCTCGAACGGCATCGCCGCCAGGATCGGGCCGAATACTTCGTCGCGCGCCAGCGCGGAGGTCGGATCGTTAGGGGCGTAAACCGCCGGCGCGATGAAAAAGCCGCCTTCGGGCACGCCGTCGGCGACTTTGCCCTCGGCCAGCCGCACCGCGCCGACCGCTTCGGCTGCGACCAGCATGGCCTCGATCCGCTTCTTCTGGACGCCCGAGATCACCGGCCCGAGCTCGAGGTCCATTTCGGGGGTTCCCGCCCTGACCTTGGCGAAGCGCGAAGCGAGGTCCGCCATGAAGCGGTCCCAGATCTTGCGCTCGACGAGCGCGCGCGATCCCGCCGAACAGGTCTGGCCGGCGTTCTGGACGATCGCATTGACGACGCTGGTCAGCGCGGCGTCCCAATCGGCATCGGCGAACACGAGCTGCGGTGACTTGCCGCCCAACTCGAGCGTGCAGCCGATATGACTGCGCGCGGCGGCGGTCTGAACCAGCGCGCCCACTTCCAGGCTGCCGGTGAACGAGATGAAGTCTATGCCCGGGTGGTTGGCGAGCGCCGCGCCCGCTTCCTCGCCGAGGCCCGGCACGACATTCAGCGCGCCCTCGGGAAAGCCGGCTTCGGCCGACAGTTCCGCCAGCCGCAGCGGCACGAGGCAGGCCTCCTCGGCGGGCTTGAGCACGCAGGCGTTGCCGACGGCGAGCGAGGGGGCGATCGTGCGGCCGAACATCTGACCGGGATAGTTCCAGGGAATGATGTGCGCCGTGACGCCCTTGGGCTCCCAGACCGTCGTTACGAAAAAGCCGTCGAGGAATGGAATCGTGTCGCCGTGCAGCTTGTCGGCCGCGCCGCCGTAATATTCGAAATAGCGCGCCATCGCGACCGCGTCGGCGCGCGCCTGCTTCATCGGCTTGCCGGTGTCGCGCGCCTCCAGCCGGGCGAGTTCCTCGGAGCGCTCCTCGATCAGGCGGCCAAGTTTAAGGAGCAGTCGTCCGCGCTCGACGGCGTTGAGGCGGCCCCACGCGCCGGTTTCGAACGCCTTGCGCGCGGCGGCGACAGCCATGTCGATATCCGCCTTGTCGCCGGCGGCGATCGAAGCGAACACCGCCCCTTCCGCGGGCGCGACCATCGGTAGCGTGCGGCCAGATGCGGCAGGGCGCCAGCGATTGTCGATGAAGACCCCCTTGGCGGGGGGAATGCTGACGGCGGTGTTCATGACGAGTCGTCTCCTCCCCGAGTTTTTACGGTCGACACATAAACGGCGGGCGAGGGCGCCGCGTCAATAGCCGCGCGCTACGCCGCGCCACAGTACCCGCT
>DASXYQ010000368.1:0-4321 GCA_036502445.1 Roseiarcus sp.
CGTCAGATGGCGATGCAGAAGCGCTATTCCGGATTGATCAAGCTGATGCGTGGTTGCCCGCAGCCGATCATTGGGCTCGTGCACGGACCGGCTTGTGGAGGCGGCTTTTCGCTCGCGCTCGCCTGCGACGTGCGCTACGCCGCGCCCAGCGCGCGAATGAATGCAGCCTACATTCTCATCGGCCTGGGCGGCTGCGACATGGGAGCGGGCTATCTGCTGCCGCGCCTGGTTGGACTCTCCAGCGCGTCGGAATTCCTGCTCACCGGCCGTTTCATCTCGGCCGAACGCGCCAAAGCGATGGGCCTCGTCAGCGAGATCGTCGCCGAGGACGAACTGCTCGACGCGGGATTGAAACTCGCCGCTGATATGCTGAAGACCGCCCCCATGGGCCTGCGGATGACCAAAGAGACTTTGAACTTCGAAATCGATGCGCCGAGCCTCGACGCGGCCCTGACCCAAGAGGACCGTCAACAGGTGACCCTGCTCGAGACCTCAGATCATCGCGAGGCGGTGGCGGCATTCCGCGAAAAGCGCGCGCCGCGATACGAGGATCACTGAAGCGTCATAACCGGATCAGGCGTTTGGGCTGCGAGGCGAGGACGACCCGACGGTCGATCATGAGAGCCTGGCGATCATCGATTCGCGAGCGCGCGCATAATCCGCGGCGAGCGCGTCGATGTATTCGGCTGCGGGGGCCGAGACCTTCACCGCTCCGATTCCCTGGCCGGCGCTCCAGATATCGCGCCACGCTTTCGCATTCGAGCCGCCACCGGAAATATCCACGCGCGCGCTCTCGGCTTTCGCCAGCGCCTCTGGATCGAGACCATTGGCGAGCAGCGACGGCCCGAGGAACGAGGCCCGGGCGCCGGTGAAGCTCTTGGTGACGATTATGTCCTTTGCGCTGCCGTCGACGACCATCCGCTTGAATGCAGGCGGCGTGTTGGCTTCGACGCTGGCGAGAAACGGCGAGCCGATGTAGGCGAAGTCCGCTCCGAGTGTCTCAGCGGCCAGAATGGCGCGCCCGGTAGCGATGCAGCCCGCCAGCAGCAACGGCCCCTCCCACCACTCCCGGATTTCCTGCACCAGGGCGAAGGGGGAGGTCGAGCCCGTATGACCGCCCGCCCCCGCGGCGACCGCAATGATTCCATCGACGCCCGTTTCCGCGCATTTACGGGCGTGCCGATCGCTGGCGACGTCGTTGAAGACGAGGCCGCCATAGGCGTGTACGGACTCCACGATACCTGGGTTCGCGGCGAGCGCGAGCACGACGATCGGGACCTCGTGTCTGAGAACCACTTCGAGATCGGCGTCGAGGCGCGCGTTGGTCCGGTGGGCGACGAGGTTGATCGCATAAGGGACCCGGCAGCCCTCCAGCTCGCGCTCGATCAAGGCGATACCCGCGTCGAGGGCGGAGGTCGTGCGCGCATTGAGCGCCGGCATCGAACCGATGATCCCGCTCCGGCATTGCGCGACGACGAGAGCTGGCGTCGAGGCGATGAACATCGGCCCGGCCATGACCGGCAGCCTCAGCCGGCTCGCGAGCCGGGCGGCGAGTTCGGGATCGCCGGTCACGCTTCGTCCCGGAACGAGAGGAGCCCCTGATCGAGCACCTTGCGTTCGCCGACGAAGCCCTGAAACACCGCGGCCCGGTCCTGGCGCCAGATCCGGAATTCGAGCCGATCGCCTGGAAACACGACACCCGAAAAACGGCATTGCAATCCGGCGACCCGGGTCGGCGAAAACCCACAAGCCTGCGAGACGGCTATGCCCGCGATCGCATAGCTCGCGAGGCCATGCAGGATCGGCCGATCGAAGCCGCCGCGCCGGGCCGCTTCGGGATCGACGTGAAGCGGATTGAGATCCCCGGAGAGGCGGTAGATCAGCGCGGCCCGCAGATCGACGGCGAACTCGGCGCGCAGGTCGGGTTGGCGCTCCGGCAACATCGATGGAGGGTTCGGCGCGAGCGGACCGCCGAAACCGCCGTCGCCCCGAAGGAACAGCGTCTGGCGTAACCTGCAATAGACCTCGCCGCTCGCGGCGTCTCGGATTTCCCGCTCCAGCGCGACCACGGCGCCGCGCCCTTCGCCGCGATCCGCGACCAGTGCGACGCCGGCGGAACCGACGGTCTCCGCCGCCGCGGGCAGCTGCGCAGGAAAGGTCGCGGCCTGTTCGGCATGCACCAATTTGCCGAAGTCGACCCCGAATTCCGGCGCGCGAAGCCACAGACCCGGCGAGCACAGCGTCACCGCGAAGCTGGGCAGCACGGCGAGACCCTGCTCCCAGAGAAACGTCAGGTCGTCGTCGGGGTCGACGGGATTGGCTCCGAGGCCGGCCCCCAACGCGTAGAGGATTGCGTCACGCGCGGTATAGACCTGTCTGATTTCGCCGAAGCGGTGCGCGAGGATCAGGTCGGGACGAATCGGCATCGCTCAGACCGGGTCCCAGGTGAAGACGTCGCCAGAGCGATGCAAAGGATAGAAGTCGTTGGCGAACATCGGGAAGACGCGTTCGGCGATGGCCTCTGCGGTCCAGCCGTCCGAAGAATGCGCGGTGCGGATCGGCCGCGGCTGCGCAAACAGATAGATCTCGTTGTTGCGCACTCCGAAAATCTGCCCGGTGACATGGGCGCCGGCGTCGCTCGCCAGCGCCGTCACGAAGGGCGCGATCTTCTCCGGGACCAGCTTCTTCAAGCCCTCGACGCGCTTCTGTTGCTCAGGCGTGTTGGTCGGAATCGAATCGATCATGCGGGTCCAAGCGAACGGCGCCACCGCGTTCGAGCGCACGTTAAATCGCTGCATGTCGAGCGCGATCGACTTCGACAGACCGACGACGCCGAGTTTGGCGGCGGAATAATTGGCCTGTCCGAAATTGCCGATCAGGCCGGAGGTCGAGGTCATGTGGACATAGGCGCCTGAAGCCTGCCCCTTGAAATACGGCGCCGCGGCGCGGCTGACGTTGAAGGTGCCCTTCAAATGCACGCCGATGACCGAGTCGAATTCTTCCTCGGTCATCTTATGAAACAGACTGTCGCGCAGATTGCCGGCGTTGTTGACCACCACGTCGATGTGCCCGAACTCGTCGATCGCCACCTGGACCATCCGCTGCGCGCCTTCCCATGAAGCGACGCTGTCGCCGCTGGCGACGGCATGTCCGCCGAATGCGGCAATCTCCTCCACGACCTCCTGCGCGACTTGGCTTTCGCCAGCACCGCCGCTGAGGCTCACGCCTAGATCATTGACGACGACAGCCGCTCCCGCCTTCGCCAGGTCCAGCGCTATGCCGCGTCCAACGCCGCGGCCCGCGCCTGTGACCAACGCGACCTTACCGTCCATCACACCCATATCGTTCCTCAATAGCTGCGGGGGAGGTCGAGCACCTTCTCGGCGATGAAACACAAGATGAGCTGCTCGGTGATCGGCGCGAGCCGCGTCAGCGAGGCCTCGCGATAGAGCCGCTCGACGTGATATTCCTTGGCGTATCCGAATCCGCCGTGCGTCATCACCGCCTGCCAAGCGGCGTCGTGGCCAGCCCGGGCGCCGAGAAACTTGGCGCTGTTGGCCTCGGCGCCGCAGGGCCGCCCGGTGTCGTAGAGTTCAGCCGCCTTCATCGCCATCAGCCACGCCGACTCGAGATACATCCATTTTTCTGCAAGCGGATGTTGAATCGACTGGTTCTGTCCGATCGGACGATCGAACACGATGCGCTCCTTGGCGTATCGCGTAGCGCGCCGGAGCGCGTCCTGGCCGATGCCGATCGCCTCCGACGCGATCAGCACCCGCTCAGGATTGAGGCTATGGAGGATGTAGGAGAACCCGCCGCCCTCTTCGCCGATTCGGTCCTCTTCGGGAATGAACAGTCCGTCGATGAAGATCGCGTTCGAGTCGACCGCCTTGCGACCCATCTTGGGGATGCGCCGCACGTCGATCTTTGCGCGGTCGAGGTCGGTGTAAAAGATCGTGATTCCATCCGTGGGGCGCTTGCAGTCCTCATATTTCGTCGTGCGCGTGAGCAGCATGATCTTGTTGGCCACTTGCGCGGTGGAGGTCCAGACCTTCTGCCCGTGCACGACGTAACCGCCCTCGACCCTCTGCGCGAAAGTCTTGATGCGCGTCGTGTTGAGCCCGGCGTCGGGTTCGGTGAAGCCGAACGCGCATTTATCTTGTCCGGCGACCAGCCGCGGCACCCAGCGCGCCTTCTGTTCCGGCGTTCCCTTCACCACGATCGGATGCGGACCGAACAGGTTGATGTGAATTGTGGAGGCGGCGGCAAAGCCACCGCCGCATGCGGCGACCTCGCTCATCATCACCATGGCTTCGGTGAC